>JAIYBD010000110.1 GCA_027488715.1 Bacteroidota bacterium
CTAATCGTCACTACGCTCACGTTGACTGTCCAGGTCACGCTGACTACGTAAAGAACATGGTTACTGGTGCTGCTCAAATGGACGGCGCTATCATTGTAGTTGCTGCTACCGACGGTCCAATGCCACAAACTCGTGAGCACATCCTTTTGGCTCGCCAGGTAAACGTTCCTCAGTTGGTTGTATTCATGAACAAAGTGGATATGGTTGACGATATGGAATTGTTGGATCTTGTTGAGATGGAAGTTCGTGAGTTGTTGTCAAAGTACAAGTACGATGGTGACAATATCCCTGTAATTCGTGGATCTGCTTTGGGCGGTTTGAATGCTGAGCCTCAGTGGGTTGCTAAAATTGAAGAGTTGATGGATGCTGTTGATAGCTTCATTCCAACTCCTCCTCGTGCTGTAGATAAGGATTTCTTGATGCCTGTTGAAGACGTGTTCTCGATCACTGGTCGTGGAACAGTTGCTACCGGTCGTATCGAGCGTGGTGTTATCAACTCTGGTGACCCTGTAGAAATTCTTGGTATGGGTGCTGAAAACTTGAAATCAACCGTAACCGGAGTAGAAATGTTCCGTAAGATCTTGGATCGCGGTGAAGCAGGTGATAACGTAGGATTGTTGTTGCGCGGTATTGAAAAAACAGATATCCGTCGTGGAATGGTAATCGTTAAACCAGGTTCTGTAACTCCTCACAGAAAATTCAAAGCTGAAGTTTACGTTTTGTCGAAAGAAGAAGGTGGTCGTCACACTCCATTCTTTAACAAATACCGTCCTCAGTTCTATTTCCGTACAACCGACGTAACTGGTGAAATTTCTTTGCCAGCGGGTACTGAAATGGTGATGCCTGGTGATAACTTGACCATCACAGTTGAGTTGATCAATACCATCGCTATGGAAATCGGTTTGAAATTCGCGATTCGTGAAGGTGGCCGTACCGTAGGTGCTGGTCAGGTAACTGAAATCTTAGATTAATATCTAGCATAAATTGACGTAGAGAACCGGAATAAATACTCCGGTTCTCTTTGTCTATAAAAAAACCAGGTTTACGGGTGTAGCTCAGCTGGTAGAGCATCGGTCTCCAAAACCGAGGGTCGTGAGTTCGAATCTTACCGCCCGTGCAAAAAGAAAATAATGTCATGAAATCCGTTCTAACATACATCAAGGATTCTTACACCGAGCTATTGGAAAATGTTTCCTGGCCAAAGTGGGAAGAACTTACCCAAAGTCTTGTCCTCGTATTGGTTGGTACGCTGATTTTTTCAGTGATCATCTTCCTTATGGATAAAGTATTCTCTGTATTGCTTGATAATTTGTATCAATTGTTCTAATCCTACGGGAGCCAATTAAGATGAGTACAGAAAAAAAGATGGATTTCAAATGGTATGTTCTGCGTACTATCAGCGGTAAAGAGAAGAAAATCAAAGATTATATTCTCCAAGAGGTCGCTGGTGTAGGAGCTGCCGAAAAAGTTCCACAGGTGGTTATCCCTGTTGAAAAACGTTTACAAATTCGCAATGGCAAAAAGGTTGTAGTTGAAAGCAACATGATGCCAGGCTATATGCTTCTAGAAGGAAAACTAGATCCAGATTTAATCAGCATTATCCGAAATGTTCCTAACGTAATCGATTTTCTTGGTAAAGAAAATCCTACTCCGCTCCGTGAATCGGAAGCGAAACGAATGCTCGGTATTGTGGATGAAATGACGGATGCTGGAACCTTTGCTACCGTTCCATTCATGGTGGGAGAATCTGTGAAAGTGACCGACGGTCCATTCAACGATTTTACCGGTGTGATTGATGAGGTAAATGAAGACAAGAAAAAATTGCGAGTAATGGTGAAAATCTTCGGACGTAAAACTCCATTGGATTTGAACTACAATCAAGTTGAAAGAATCTCTTAAACTAAATAATTAACAATGGCTAAGGAAATTGAGACCTTTATCAAATTGCAGATAAAGGGAGGCGCCGCGAATCCATCGCCGCCGATTGGTCCTGCCTTAGGTTCTAAGGGGTTGAACATCATGGAGTTCTGTAAGCAATTTAACGCGAGAACTCAGGAGAAAGCCGGTAAGGTTTTACCTGTAGTTATCACGGTTTACAAGGACACGTCATTTGACTTCGTGGTGAAGACTCCTCCGGTAGCGGTGCAATTAATCGACGCTGCCAAGATCGCTAAAGGATCTGCAGAACCTAACAGGAAGAAAGTTGGATCAGTAACTTGGGATCAGGTGAAAGAAATCGCCGAAATCAAGATGCCTGATTTGAATGCTTTCAAATTAGACAGCGCTATGCGAATGGTAGCTGGAACTGCTCGTTCACTCGGAATTACCATCTCTGGTACTGCACCATGGGATAAAGAAGGAGGAGACGCATAATGGGCAAATTAACCAAAAATCGTAAAGCAGCATTGGCCAAATTTGATTTGACCAAAAACTACGCCTTGAGCGATGCAGCTGCGATGATTAAAGACATCACTTTCACTAAGTTTGATGCTTCTGTCGATATCAACGTTCGTTTGGGTGTTGATCCTCGTAAAGCCAATCAAATGGTTCGTGGTTCGGTTACCCTTCCTCACGGAACAGGTAAAATTGCCCGAGTAATGGTGATTTGTACCCCTGATAAGGAAGCAGAAGCAAAAGCTGCTGGTGCTGATCACGTGGGTGGTGATGATATGATCCAAAAAATTGAAGGCGGATGGTGTGATGTTGATGTTATTGTAACTCAACCTTCCATGATGGCTAAAGTTGGTCGCCTAGGCCGATTCTTAGGTCCTCGTGGTTTGATGCCAAACCCAAAAACAGGAACGGTTACCGACGATATCGCAAAAGCGGTTACGGATGTAAAAGGTGGTAAAATTGATTTCAAAGTGGATAAGAACGGTATCGTTCACACCCGCATTGGAAAAGTATCTTTCACTCCAGACAAGTTGGTAGAAAATGCTCAGGAAATTATTTCAACCATTCTTAAGTTGAAGCCTTCTGCAGCAAAAGGAACCTACATTAAGAGTGTAGCGATTTCTTCCACCATGTCTCCTGGAATCCATGTTGAAACTAAATCTCTCGTTTAAGGTATGACAAGACAAGATAAAGTACAAGCGATTCAAAGCTTGGTAGATCGTCTGGAGAATGCCTCCTATTTCTACATTACCGATGCGGGTGGTTTAAACGTCGATTCCATCAACCAATTACGTCGCCTATGCTTCCAACGTGGCGTTGATTATACGGTTGTGAAGAACACCATGTTGCGTAAAGCACTTGAGCAAATTGATTCCGAGCGTTACCAAGGTCTCTATGATGCTCTTCATGGTGAAACTTCAATCATGGTTGCCGATGTTGGGAACGTTCCCGCCAAGTTGATTAAAGATTTCCGTACGAAGAAAGACAAGCCTCTTATCAAGGCAGCTTACATTGACCAAGCCATTTATTTGGGTGATGAGTCATTGGATGCGTTGGCTTCATTGAAATCTAAAAATGAACTTATCGGAGAAATCGTTGGCCTTCTCCAGTCTCCAGCCAAAAATGTACTTGGTGCATTGCAATCTGGTGGCAACAAATTGGCTGGCATCGTAAAAGCGCTTGAAGAGCGTGGTTAATTCAAACAAGTAAAACAAAAAAACAAACAAAATCATGGCAGATTTAAAAGCTTTCGCAGAACAATTGGTTAACTTAACTGTAAAAGAAGTTAACGAACTAGCACAAATTTTGAAAGATGACTACGGCATTGAGCCTGCTGCTGCTGCTGTTGCAGTTGCTGCTCCTGCTGCTGGTGGTGGCGCTGCTGCTGCTGAAGAGAAAACATCTTTTGATGTGATCTTGAAAGACGCTGGTGCTTCTAAATTGAACGTAGTAAAGGTTGTTAAAGACCTTACTGGTCTTGGCTTGAAAGAAGCTAAAGACTTGGTAGATGCTGCTCCAAAACCCGTTAAAGAAGGTGTTGCTAAAGATGAAGCAGATGCCTTGAAAGCGAAGTTGGAAGAAGCAGGAGCTACCGTTGAGATTAAGTAATTCTTACGGTTTCCCGTTTTAAGCTGAGCACCCCTCCGGAAGGTTGGGTGCTCGGCTATTTGTTTTGATTTTTGAAACCAATAAATTTTACTGGCTTTGGCTAAATCCAATATTACCGAACGCATTAATTTCGGGAAAGTTAACCTTAATGTTGATTATCCCGATTTCTTGGAAATCCAATTAAAGTCTTTCCAGGATTTCTTCCAGTTAGAAACAGCCCCTGATAACCGTCAGGGTGAAGGGTTGTTCAAAGTGTTTGCGGAGAATTTCCCCATTTCCGACACTCGCAATAACTTTGTACTGGAGTTTTTGGACTACTTCGTAGATCCACCTCGCTACACCATTGAAGAGTGTATCGAAAGAGGTTTAACCTACTCAGTGCCGCTAAAAGCCAAACTTCGTTTGTTCTGTAATGACGAAGAACACGAGGATTTCGAAACCATTGTACAAGATGTGTACTTGGGAACGATTCCTTACATGACTCCCAAAGGAACCTTCATCATCAATGGAGCCGAACGTGTTATTGTTTCTCAATTGCACCGTTCTCCAGGAGTTTTCTTCGGACAGTCCATTCACAACAACGGTACCAAACTCTATTCTGCCCGAATTATTCCTTTCAAAGGATCATGGATTGAATTTGCCACCGACGTGAATAACGTGATGTATGCGTACATCGATCGAAAAAAGAAGTTTCCCGTAACTACCTTGCTTCGTGCAATTGGTTACGATGCCGATAAAGATATTTTAAACATTTTCGGACTTGCTGATGAAGTAAAAGTTAGCAAATCCGGATTAAAGAAAAACGTAGGTCGTCGCCTTGCTGCTCGTGTTTTGAAAACTTGGGTAGAAGACTTTGTTGACGAAGATACCGGAGAGGTTGTTTCCATCAATCGCAATGAAGTTGTCATCGAACGTGATCAATTATTGGAAGACGATCACATCGATTTGATCATCGATTCTGGAGTTAAGACCGTAATTTTCCACAGGGAAGAGTCGCTTTCTGCCGACTTTACCATCATTTACAATACCCTTCAAAAAGATACTTCAAACAGTGAAAAAGAAGCATTGGAGCACATTTACCGTGTTCTTCGTTCTTCGGATGCACCTGATGAAGAATCTGCTCGTCAAATCCTTGAAAAATTGTTCTTCTCCGATAAACGTTATGATTTAGGAGAAGTAGGCCGTTACCGAATCAATCGTAAGCTTAATCTTACAACCGATTTGGATACCAAGGTTTTGACCAAGGAAGATATCATTGAAATCGTTAAATATTTGATCCAATTGGTGAATTCAAAAGCCGATGTGGATGATATTGACCACTTGTCGAATCGTCGTGTTCGTACCGTTGGTGAACAATTGTACGCTCAATTTGGCGTAGGTTTGGCCCGTATGGCCCGTACCATTCGTGAGCGTATGAATATTCGCGATAACGAAGTATTTTCTCCGACCGATTTGATCAATGCTCGTACATTGAGTTCGGTGATTAACTCTTTCTTTGGTACCAACCAATTAAGCCAGTTCATGGATCAAACCAATCCATTGGCTGAAATTACCCACAAACGCCGTCTATCAGCCCTTGGACCCGGTGGACTTTCTCGTGAGCGCGCCGGATTCGAGGTTCGTGACGTTCACTACACCCACTATGGTCGTTTGTGTACCATTGAAACTCCGGAAGGTCCTAACATCGGTTTGATTTCTTCGCTTTGCGTTCACGCGAAAGTGAATAGCATGGGCTTCATCGAAACTCCTTATCGCCCTGTAATCAAAGGAAAAGTAGATTTGAAGGGAGATATCAAGTTTCTTTCTGCTGAGGATGAAGATTTCAAAATCATTGCCCAAGCGAAAAATGCCATCAAAAATGATGGTACCTTCCAATTGGATGCGGTAAAAAGCCGTGAAATGGGTGACTTCCCGAATGTGGATGCAGATCGCGTTCAATTTATGGATGTTGCGCCCAACCAAATTGTAGGTATTGCCGCTTCATTGATTCCTTTCTTGGAACACGATGATGCGAACCGTGCCTTGATGGGATCGAACATGCAACGTCAGGCAGTGCCTTTGTTGCGTCCGCAAGCTCCCATTGTTGGAACTGGATTGGAAGGTAAAATTGCCCGTGATTCTAGAACCATCATCACTGCTGAAGAAGATGGAGTTATCGAGTTTGTTGATTCAAATCAAATCACGGTAAAATACAATCGGAATGACATGTTCAAAGCCATCAGTTTTGAAGGTGATTCCAAAACTTACCAATTAACCAAATTCCGTAAAACCAACCAATCTACCTGTGTGAACTTGAAGCCCACGGTGGTTAAAGGACAAAAGGTAACCAAAGGTCAGGTTTTATGTGAAGGATACGCTACCGATGGAGGCGAATTGGCCTTGGGACGTAACCTTCAGGTTGCTTTCATGCCATGGCAAGGATACAACTTCGAGGATGCGATTGTAATTAATGAAAAAGTAGTTCGCGAAGATTGGTTTACCTCCATTCACGTTGAGGAATTCGAACTTCAAGTTCGTGACACCAAGCGTGGTGAAGAAGAATTGACACCCGATATTCCGAACGTTTCTGAGGAAGCTACCAAAGATTTGGATGAAAATGGATTGATTCGTGTTGGGGCGCATGTGAAAGAAGGCGATATTCTGATCGGCAAAATCACACCCAAAGGTGAATCAGATCCATCGCCCGAAGAAAAACTTTTGCGAGCCATCTTCGGTGATAAAGCTGGTGATGTGAAAGATGCTTCATTGCGTGTTCCACCATCCACTGAAGGTGTTGTTATCGATAAGAAATTGTTCTCTAAGACCAAGAAAGATAAATCTACCCGTTCTGAAGAGAAGATTCAAGTTGAAAAGATTGATGCTGCATTCGAAAATGAAGTTTCTAACCTTCGTGATCTTTTGATTGAAAAATTGATGTTCTTGTTGGAAGGTAAAACTTCTCAAGGGGTTATCAATTTCTTCAAAGAAGAGGTTGTGGCTAAAGGCACCAAATTCACTAAGAAAATCTTGAGTGATTTGGATTTTGCAAATATCAATCCTGATGGATGGACGACCGATAAGGAATTGAACCAATCCATTGCAACGTTATTCCATAACCACAGTTTGGCGTACAACGAGCGTTTGGGAGATCACAAACGCAAGAAATTCGCTATCACCGTAGGCGATGAACTTCCTAATGGAATTCTTCAATTGGCTAAGGTTTATCTCGCTGTTAAACGTAAGTTGAAAGTAGGGGATAAGATGGCAGGACGTCACGGAAATAAGGGTATTGTTGCTCGTATCGTTCGTGCTGAAGATATGCCTTTCATGGAAGATGGAACCCCCGTAGATATCGTTTTGAATCCACTTGGGGTACCTTCTCGTATGAACTTGGGTCAGATTTATGAAACCGTATTAGGATGGGCTGGAAAAGTATTGGGTGTGAAATTTGCAACTCCAATTTTTGATGGTGCTACCCTTGCGGAAGTTGATGGATATACGCAGAAAGCTGCTTTACCATCGTTGGGTATGACTCAATTGTACGATGGCCTAACCGGAAGTCAATTCGACCAGAAAACCACCGTTGGTGTAATTTATATGCTGAAGCTGGGTCACATGGTTGATGATAAGATGCACGCTCGTTCCATTGGACCATACTCGCTCATCACACAACAACCGTTGGGTGGTAAGGCGCAGTTCGGGGGGCAGCGTTTCGGTGAAATGGAAGTTTGGGCACTTGAAGCATTCGGTGCAGCCAACATCCTTCGCGAAATTCTTACCGTTAAATCCGATGATATCATTGGTCGTGCGAAGACTTACGAAGCCATCGTAAAAGGTGACAACCTTCCTGAACCCGGAATTCCAGAATCGTTCAACGTATTGTTGCACGAACTTCGTGGATTGTGTTTAGATGTTGTTTTGGATTAATCATTAAGAAGAGAAAATAGAATATGTCCTACCGTAAAGACATTAAAGTAAAAACTGGATTCAATACTATCCGAATTGGACTTTCATCTCCTGAAAGCATCAACGACATGTCGTATGGTGAAGTGTTGAAACCTGAAACCATCAATTACCGTACCTACAAACCCGAAATGGGAGGTCTTTTCTGTGAGCGCATTTTCGGTCCAGTGAAGGATTTCGAATGCCATTGCGGAAAGTACAAGCGTATCCGCTACAAAGGAATCGTTTGTGATCGTTGCGGTGTTGAGGTAACAGAAAAGAAGGTTCGCCGTGAGCGTATGGGACACATCAAATTGGTAGTTCCCGTTGCGCACATTTGGTATTTCCGTTCTCTTCCTAACAAAATTGGATATCTTTTAGGCCTTTCAACCAAGAAATTGGACACGGTTATTTATTACGAGCGTTATGTCGTAATTAATCCAGGGATGGTGAATGAGGTGTTTACTCGTGGTGAAGATGCCAAAGGAAAAGACCAAGGAGCCATTCGTCGTTTGGATCTTTTAACCGAAGAAGAATACCTCGAAATTTTAGATGCACTTCCACGCGATAATCAAATGTTGGATGATTCTGATCCCAACAAGTTTGTTGCTAAAATGGGAGCAGATGCTCTTTTAGATTTGTTATCCAACTTAGAATTGGATACCATGTCGATCGATTTGCGTGCTCAAGCTGATACGGAAACGTCTCAGCAACGTAAGTCTGAGGCATTAAAGCGTTTGAAAGTGGTTGAAGCTTTCCGTCATGCAAAAACAACGGGAGCGAACAATCCTGAGTGGATGATCGTGAAAATGGTCCCAGTTATTCCACCAGAATTGCGTCCGCTTGTGCCTTTGGATGGTGGTCGTTTCGCAACTTCGGATTTGAATGACTTGTATCGTCGTGTGATCATTCGTAACAATCGTTTGAAGCGATTGATTGAAATCAAGGCACCCGATGTGATTTTGCGTAATGAAAAGAGAATGCTTCAAGAAGCAGTAGATTCTCTTTTCGATAACTCACGAAAAGTTAATGCCGTAAAAGCTGAAGGTAATCGTGCTTTGAAATCCCTTTCCGATATGTTGAAAGGTAAACAAGGTCGTTTCCGTCAAAACTTGCTCGGTAAGCGTGTTGATTATTCCGGTCGTTCCGTTATTGTAGTTGGACCAGAATTGAAATTACACGAGTGCGGACTTCCAAAAGATATGGCTGCTGAGTTGTACAAACCATTCGTTATCCGTAAGTTGATCGAGCGTGGAATTGTAAAAACAGTAAAATCAGCCAAAAAAGTTGTTGAACGCAAAGAAGCCGTGGTTTGGGAAATTTTGGAAAACGTGATGAAAGGACATCCAGTTCTTTTGAACCGTGCTCCAACCCTTCACCGTTTAGGTATTCAATCGTTCCAGCCAAAATTGATTGAAGGTAAAGCCATTCAATTGCATCCGTTGGTGTGTTCGGCATTCAACGCCGACTTTGACGGTGACCAGATGGCGGTACACTTGCCATTGGGCAACGCCGCAATTTTGGAAGCTCAATTGTTGATGTTGGCATCCCACAATATTTTGAATCCTGCGAACGGTTCGCCAATTACGGTACCATCTCAGGACATGGTGTTGGGATTGTATTACATCACTAAACCTCGTAAATCCATCCCAGAAAATCCAGTTCGTGGTGAAGGATTGACGTTCTACGGACCTGAAGAGGTGTCAATTGCTTATCATGCAGGTCGTGTTGATCTTCACGCCATCATCAAAGTACGGGTAAATGTACGTGAAGGTGATGCTTTGGTGAAAAAAGTGATTGAAACGACGGTTGGTCGCGTATTATTCAATGCTTGTGTTCCTGAAAATGTTGGATATATCAATGAGTTGTTGACGAAAAAATCACTTCGTGATTTGATTACTCGCATCATCAACTATACCGATCTTCCAACCACCGTTAAATTTTTGGATGATATCAAGTCGTTAGGATTTAAGATGGCCTTCCAAGGTGGTCTTTCCTTCAACCTAGCAGATGTTATTGTTCCTGAAGCTAAGGTTTCTTTGGTAAACCAAGCCATGGAAGAAGTTGCTGAGGTGAAATCCAATTACGACATGGGCTTCATTACCAATAACGAACGATACAACCAAGTTATTGATATTTGGACTCGTATCAACTCTCGTTTGACTGATACGTTGATGAAAGAAATTTCTAGCCATAAACAAGGATTCAACTCCATTTATATGATGTTGGATTCCGGTGCTCGTGGTTCGAAAGAGCAGATTCGTCAGTTGGGTGGTATGCGTGGTTTGATGGCGAAGCCTCAAAAATCTGGTGCATCCTCTCAAGGAGCGATCATTGAAAACCCAATTCTTTCGAATTTTAAAGAAGGACTTTCGGTATTGGAGTATTTCATCTCTACCCACGGTGCTCGTAAAGGTTTGGCGGATACGGCTTTGAAAACGGCTGATGCGGGTTATTTGACTCGTCGTTTGCACGATGTAGCTCAAGACGTCGTTATCAATGAGCACGATTGTGGAACTTTACGTGGAATCGATGTATCTGCATTAAAAGATAATGAGGAAATCGTAGAACCTATCTCCGATCGTATTGTTGGTCGAGTGAGTTTGAACGATGTTATTGATCCAGTTACAGGCGAAAAGTTGGCTTCAAACAATGAATTGATTTCGGATTTCGTTGCAAAACGAATTGAAAATTCTTCGTTGGATACCATCGAGATTCGTTCTGTATTAACTTGTGAATCGGAAAAAGGAGTTTGTGCCTTGTGTTATGGTAAAAACCTAGCAACAGGAAAGTTAGCTCAAATGGGTGAAGCCGTTGGTGTTATCGCGGCTCAATCCATCGGTGAACCAGGAACTCAGTTGACCCTTCGTACCTTCCACGTCGGCGGGGTTGCGGGTGGATTTGTTGGAGAGTCTCAGATTTTAGCGAAATTCGACGGTATTGTTGAGTTCGACGAAATTCGTACGGTGACCAACAAAACCAACGATGCTGCTAACGAGGTGGTATTAACCCGCTCTGGTGAATTGCGCTTGTTGCACCCAGAAACCAAAACGGTTCTTGCCAACAACGTGATTCCTTACGGATCTACGCTTTTCGTAAAGGATGGAGAAACCGTGAGCAAAGGACAAAAGATTTGTTCTTGGGATCCATACAACGCGGTAATCCTTTCAGAATTTGAAGGAAAAGTTGAATTTGAAAACATCGTTGAAGACATTACCTTCAAAGAAGAATCCGATGAACAAACTGGATTCCGCGAGAAGGTCATCATCGAAACGCGTGATAAGAAACGTAACCCTGTTCTTCGCATTGTGAAGAAAGATCAGTTATTGCGCAATTACAACATGCCGGTTGGATCTCACTTAGCAGTTTCTGATGGCGATAAAATCGTTCC
>JAIYBD010000041.1 GCA_027488715.1 Bacteroidota bacterium
ATATTCCTTCAGTTTCATATCATTGGTATTGAAAAGTGATGTTTTGAATCAAATCGGGATGAAGGCTTTTCGCTACCGGACACGTTGTTCCAACGAGTTCAAGAATGGAGCGATGCTCCGCTTCAATTGTATCCGGTAATACTACGGCAACATCAATTTGAACAATTCTTCGAGGAGCCGTGCCCATGTGTTTGCTAATGCTTACCCGAGCGCCATCCATGGAAATGCCCAAGGAATCGGCTTTGATGCCCATAACGGTAAGCATGCAAGAACCCAATCCCGTCGCCACCAAATCGGTCGGAGCAAATGCTTCTCCTTTTCCGTGGTTGTCGGTTGGAGCATCGGTAATGACTTCGTTTCCACTTTGGAGATGGGTCATCACGGTTCGCAATTGTCCGGGGTAAAAAATGGTAGAGGTTGCCATAGTTAAGGATTTAATTTTTTAATGATGGAAGCATGTTCGGGAAAGGCTTCCAATAAATCGGTTTGTTCAAGGATTTCAAAGTCTTTAAAGTCGAAGCCCGGCGCTACCACGCAGCTCACCAAGGCCCAGCCTCCCGGCTCTTCCACTTCCGAGCCGAAAACAGTATGCGCCGGTACCCAACCCTGATAGGGATGATCACCACCCAAAACCATCGTTTGATGTCCGTTTTCCGGGGATAGGGTGTGGATGCTGATGGGAGAGCCGGCATGAAAAAACCACAATTCATCGAAAGCGATGCGGTGGAATTTGGATGGATTTCCGTGTTCGAGCAAAAAATAAATGGAAGTGGCGAAGGAACGAATTCCACCGGTGGTAAGGCCCAAATCTTCAGCGGGTATGCCACCTTCAGAACGATAAACTTCTCGGTAATACCCGCCTTCCGGGTGGGGAATCAAATCCAATTGTTCCACCCATTTTTTCATTGTTTCCATCATCCTTTCAGCATTCGCTCTTTCAATTCCACAATTTGGTCGGTTGCCCGTTTGAACAACTTATTTCGGTGACGTTCTGAAACACCACTGATCATCGTGGACTTTCGAATTAAACCATCCATCCAACGTTTTGTTTCTTCGTAAAATTTTCGGTGGGAGGTGCTGATGGAATTAAAGGTATTCACGCTTTTAAACACCATTTGAGTGGTGTGCATATCGACCAAAATGGTATTGGTACTGATCATCAAATCGCTCAAATACATTTCCAAATTGGGTTGTTGGTCGGCAGATTTCGAGTTTTTGCCGGCGCAAGCTTTGAGGAATTGTACGGTTTCTAACAATTGATCGCAAAGTATGGCACCAATTTGAGGTTCCATCATATCGCTTTCCCAGTAGTATTCAATTTGACGAAGGGTGGAAGTAAAGGTGTCTTCCGGATAAACCTCGATGCAATGAATCTGCCCGTAGATGTCAAAAATTTTCCGGCAGGTAGAAACCAATTCTTCCCGAACTAAGCCCGGAGTGAAGTTTTTTTCTTGAAATCGTTCATCATCCAAGATGGATTTTTTCCAGAAGAAGAGTTTGAACTCGGTTAATTCGGGAAACATGAAGTAGTAGAAAAGCGGGATGTCTTCGGTGGCGTAGTAAATTTTTCCTTTGGCTTGATGTATGCTTTGAAGGGCGCCAAGAACATTTTTCAAATATTCTTCGGTATTGTTTTCTTCTTCGGAAAGAAGGGTAAAATGAAAAACCGCCTGTGACGTGGTTTCAGGTCCGGAAATATCCAATGGTATTCGGAAATGCGAACAGATTTTGACATATTCGTCCATGGAAATCGCAGTTTCACACCGCAATCTGCGGTAGGCACTGTCGTTACTTACCTCCAACAAATCGGCCAAAATATCCACCAGTTTCTGATTTGCCGGTGTGGCCGATTTCAACTTTTCTACAAATTGCGCTTGTTTTTCGAACCGAACATCCATGACCAAATCTAGGGTTTTTTTTGCGATTTTTGCAAAACATAATTTTTTATTTAGGGTTTATCGCAATTTTCTGCAAAAGGTTTTCTGATTTTTTGTAAAAACCCCAATGAAGGCTCAAAAAAAATCCCGATTGATTTTTTTTGAAAGAAATGAAATTTTTAGCCCCTTCCCATCCGTTTTTTTTGAGAATGGTTTGATTTCACCTTTGCAAAACAAACTTCAAAAACATGAAAACATTGCAGAAGAATTTGAAAAGTGGAATTATTTGGGGAATGGTCTTACTCGGTACCATTCAAGTAGCAATGGCTCAACGTGCCGCCTTGGTTTCCATCGATTTAAGAGGAATGGGAACTTTAGATTCCAGTATGATCGCTCAAATTGCTAGAACGGAAGCCTCGAAAATCGTTTCCTATGAAATGATGGATCGTTACGATATTGAGGAGATCCTTCGACAGAAGAGCACAACCAAAGATCCATGCTACAGCAAAACGTGCCTGGTGGCCGAAGGGAAAATTTTAGGAGCGCAAATCATGATAACTGGTACTGTTGAACGGTTGGGCAATAAAATTTCAGTGAATCTTCGTGAGATTTCCGTTAATGAAGACAAAATTACCCGCACCTACGTTGAGGAATTTTTGTACTTGCCTTCCGAAATGAACCGCATCTTTCGGGTTTCTTTCAACAGCATGTACGGGAAAACCGTAGATCCCGTTGAAATGAAAAGTTTAATCGATCCCACTTACTTGCCCGGGGGAAGTAATAACCCAGAGTCCATCATTCTTAAAACTTCCGGACCTCGATTTGGGTTTACCGGGTTTACAGGAAAAGCAGCAGAGTACATTCAACGTCCGAAAGTTGATGGAGGTTTAGAAGGAATTCCAGTGATGTTTCAATTTGGATATCAATTTGAGAAGCAGTACTTGAATGAAGGGAATTTTCAAGGATTGTTGGAGTTTATTCCTATGATTACCGGAGCCGATCAGGGCCAATTCATCCCATCTTTTTCTTTGTTAAACGGTTTTAGAAGCCAAAAAAGTGGATTAGAAATCGCTTTCGGTCCATCGTTCTCCTTTAGCAAGGTGGCCGAGGGTTACTACGATTCTTCAGGTACCTGGAAATTCTCGTACGCAGCTCCAGCTCCTTACACTTTGCAAGACCGTTTGGATTCCCGAGGAACAACTCGCCTCAATCCCAGTTTTATCATTGGGGTAGGGAAAACCTTCAAAAAAGGAAGAATGAACATGCCGGTAAATGCTTGGGTTCGTCCTTCCAAATCAAGCACCCAATTTGGAGTTAGTTGGGGTTTCAATGTTCAAAAAGCAAAAGTTGACGCGGTAGACAATTTCCGATAACCTATTTAAGGTTCTAACTAACCATGAAAAAAAACCTGCAGATTCAGGTTTCGAGCCGCCTCCATTCGAGGCGGCTTTTTTTTGCTTTGATGCTTGAAGGTCGACTACAATTTCAGATTTCTTTGCTAATTTTCCCCCATGAAGAAATTTTGGTTTTC
>JAIYBD010000032.1 GCA_027488715.1 Bacteroidota bacterium
TCGTGTGCTACAAGAACAATCGGCACAAGTTGCAAGCAATTGTCCGGTTCGGGCGATGCCCGTTTGAACCTCATCGGCCATCATTAAAACGCCAGCGTTGGTGCAGAGCACACGAACTTTTTCCAAATAGCCAGCATCGGGAACCATAACACCGGCTTCTCCTTGAATTGGTTCAAACAGGAATCCGGCAACGTTGGGGTTTTTCAACGCTTCTTCCAAGGCAGGAAGGTCGTTGTAAGGGATGATTTGGAATCCGGGAGTAAATGGTCCAAAGTCGCGAGTAGAGTCGGGATCGGTAGAAAACCCAACGATGGTGGTGGTTCGGCCGTGGAAGTTCTGACTACAAACCACGATGATGGCTTGGTTTTCGGGGATGTTCTTTTTTTGATATGCCCATTTACGGCACACTTTAATGGCCGTTTCAACGGCTTCTGCACCGCTATTCATGGGCAACATGCGGTCGAATTGAAAGTATTCGGTAAGGAATTTAGAAAAATCTCCGAGGTTGCTGTTGTAGAAAGCCCTCGACGTGAGCGTTAATTTGGATGCTTGATCGGTGAGGGCTTTCAAAATTTTCGGGTGGGAGTGTCCTTGATTAACGGCACTGTAAGCCGAAAGGAAATCGAAGTATTCTTTTCCATCAACATCCCAAACCTTGGCTCCTAAACCCCGCTCAAGTACCACGGGTAAAGGATGGTAATTGTGGGTGCCGAACTGGTTTTCCAGGTCGATGGAACGTTGCGAAAGTGGCGATGGTAAAAAAGTACTCATAAATTTTTCCGAAGTGTTTTATTATTTGCGAAATGATTCTATCTTTGCATCCTCAAAATGAACCGCACGGGTGAATTGAAGATGGTACAAAAGTACTGAAATAAGTTCCTCGGTGCAAAAAATAGCGCGATATGTCTCGAATTTGTGATCTTACAGGAAAAGTTGCCATTACCGGTAACCACGTATCTCACTCAAACCGTAAAACGAAGCGCAAGTTTTATCCAAACTTGCAGGTAAAGAAATTTATCATTCCAGAAACGGGAGAAGTGATCAAGTTGAAAGTTTCAACTTCTGCTTTGCGTACCATCAATAAGGTGGGAATCACCGAAGCGATCAAGCGCGTAATTAAAAAAGGAACGCTTTAATCGATTGAATCATGGCTAAAAAAGGAAACCGCATCCAAGTTATCATGGAGTGTACCGAGCACAAGACTTCTGGCATGCCAGGAACTTCTCGTTACATCACTGTAAAAAATAAGAAAAATACGCCTGATCGTTTGGAGTTGAAGAAATTCAATCCCATTCTTAAGCGTGTAACTGTTCACAAAGAAATTAAGTAATCATGGCAAAGAAAGTAGTAGCAACCCTTAAGAAACAACTTTCTGCAGATGAGAAGATCGTTAAAGTGATCAAAGCTCGTCGCTCAGAAAAATCCGGAGCTTATACCTTCCGTGAAGAGTTCGTTACCGCTAACCGCGTTGACGAGTTTTTCAAATCCTAATGAAACAACAAAATTAAAATACAGGCGCATCCACTCGATGCGCCTTTTTTACGTATGGAACACCGCAAAGCTATGCTTATCATCATGGATGGATGGGGACACGGCGCCAAAGACGCTTCCGATGCCATTCATCAAGCCAACACTCCATTTGTTGATGCGCTCTATTCTACCGTTCCTCACACCGAATTGGCCACTTGCGGAGAAGCCGTAGGTTTGCCCATCGGTCAAATGGGGAACTCTGAAGTAGGGCATTTTACCATTGGCGCCGGTCAAATTGTTTATCAAGAGTTGGCCAGGATCAATAAATGCATTCGGGATGGTGAATTTGAACAGTTGGAAATCCTTCGAAATGCTTTTCTGAAATCAAAAAGGAACGGAACGAAAGTGCATTTGTTGGGGTTGGTGTCCGACGGTGGAGTGCATTCGCACATCGAACACCTTTTTGCTTTGTTGCGTATGTCCCAAGAACTCGGCCATGAGCAAACGTTTGTTCATGCATTTACCGATGGCCGAGATTGCGACCCCAAATCGGGACTCGCATTCGTTCAATCGCTCGAATTGGAATGTGCTAAAACGAAAACCCATATCGCCTCGGTTTCAGGGCGGTATTACGCCATGGATCGTGACAAACGTTGGGACCGCGTTGCAAAAGTTTATCATACCTTGGTAAACGGCTCGGGGGAGAAAACCACTTCTGCCTCATCAGCGGTAGCACAATCGTATTCCAACGGTGTTACCGATGAATTTATTCTTCCGCATTTGGTGGTGGATGAACATCAACAGCCTTTGGGGTGCATCGAACATTCCGATACCGTTATCTTCTTCAATTTTAGAACAGATCGGGGACGTGAGTTAACGCAAATGCTTCATCAGCAAGCCTTTTTGGAACAAAATACGGAGCCACTAGAGCTGGATTATTACACTTTTACGAAGTACGATGAAACCTTTCGAAATGTTCACGTGGTTTTTGAAAAAGATGCATTAAAATCTACATTAGGTCAGAAAATTTCGGAAGCAGGCAGGACTCAACTTCGAATGGCAGAAACGGAAAAATATCCGCACGTAACGTTCTTTTTTAATGGACAGATGGAAGAGCCTTACCCCGGAGAACATCGGGTAATGGTGGCTTCGCCAAAAGTGGCGACCTACGATCTTCAGCCGGAAATGAGTGCGTTTGAGTTAACCGATTCGTGCATCGAGCAATTGAATCAACAGGCCTATGATTTCGTGGTGTTGAATTTTGCAAATCCGGATATGGTTGGACATACGGGGGTTTTTGAGGCCATCAAAAAAGCTGTTGAAACGGTAGATCAATGTGTTAAAAAGGTGGTTGAA
>JAIYBD010000040.1 GCA_027488715.1 Bacteroidota bacterium
TCACAAAAGTAACCTCGATCGGTACTTCGGGAAATTCAAGTTGGGTGGCGTGAAGAGACTCGAATTGGCTTTGAACCGCCAACCGAGTGGAATCCCAACTGGATTGCATGCTTCCACTTTGATCGAGAACCAGCAAATAATGTGTTTTTGTTTTCATTTTATTTTGTTTTACCCTACAATGTTCGGCAAGGCAAGCAAAGCAAAAAATGAAAACAAGCTTGCAAGGTCTTGATATTTATTTTTTGAATGTTTTTGATGAGAAACGAAGTCTTACCTAAGTTTTTAAAAAAATCCAACCACGTCGAAAATTTTAGGGTCGGAAGATCAACCCTTGGTCTTGAAAGAAAATTCGCTTTGTTTCATTCTCCCTCCCAGCAAAGGTTTCATGTTCTAGGGAAGATGGAATGGCTAAACAGACAACGTTGGGTAAATGCTATTCCACACCGAAAGTAAATCGCCGTTAACGTCCATTTTAACTCCTCTTACCCCAGCGCCTTCGGCGCATTGAACATCCCGATCCTTATCGCCAATCATCACACACTTTTTCGCGTCCAAATCAAATCGGCCCAAAGCCTTTTCGACCAGTAGCGAGCCCGGTTTTCTACATAAACATTGAGAAAAATCAGGATGGTGCGGACAGTAGTAACATTCAGCAATTTCAAAACCCATCTTTTGAGCTTCATCACCTAAAAAAGAATGGATTTCTTCAACGGCCTCTACCGTTGTTTTCCCCTTGGCAATGCAGGCCTGGTTGGTGATGATGACCAATAAATACCCAGCATCCCACATGGATTTCATCGCCTCAAAAGCCGTTGGTAAAATGTGAAATTCCGATAAATTCAAGGTGTAATCACCGGGATCGTGATTGATCACTCCGTCGCGATCTAAAAAAACGGCTTTTTTGCGCTCCATTTAACAAAGGTAATGCTTCCAAACTTAGGTAAAATTCCTTATTTTTAAACTCTTTTCAACATTCATTTTTTATTGAAGCGATGATACTCAAAAGTTTGGAAATCAAAGGTTTTAAAAGTTTTGGCGATAAAGTCCAAATTAATTTTGACCAAGGTGTAACGGGAATCGTGGGTCCAAATGGCTGCGGTAAATCCAATGTTGTTGATTCCATTCGTTGGGTTTTGGGAGAACAGAAAACCCGTGCTTTGCGATCCGATAAAATGGAAAATGTCATTTTCAACGGAACGAAAAATCGCAAAGCTGCGCATTTGTCCGAAGTTTCCCTTCAGTTTGAAAACAACAGAGGCATCCTTCCCACCGAATACAACGAGGTAAAAATTACGCGAAAACTTTATCGAACCGGCGAAAGTGAATACCAAATCAACGGAGTCAATTGCCGGTTAAAAGATATTCACTCCCTTTTTCTTGATACGGGAATTGGTTCCGATTCGTATGCCATCATGGAATTGGGAATGATCGATGACATTCTCAACGATAAAGAAAATTCACGTCGACAGTTGTTCGAAGAGGCTTCCGGAGTTTCCAAGTATAAAATCAGAAAAAAAGAAACCCTGCAAAAACTCAAAGGAACCGATGAAGATTTGAGTCGGGTAGATGATTTGCTTTTCGAGATTGAGAAGAACATGAAACAGCTTCAATCTCAGGCAAAAAAAACCGAAAAGTATTATGCCCTGCGCGATGAATATAAAAAACTCGCATTGGAATTTGCCGCACATCAGTTGAAACAATTCACTCAGGAACTCTCTGAAATTCAACAACGGATGCAAGGTCAGCATGATGAAATTCGGGAGAAAGATGCTAAAATTTCATTGGAAGAAGCCAGTGTCGAAAAATGGAAGTTAGAAATCGTTCATCGGGAAAAATTACTTCAATCTCGTCAAAAGGCAACCCACGAAAAATTGGACTTGATTCGTCAATACGAAAATGAAAAAAACCTTCAGAATCAGAAACTCTCCATGTTAAGTGAACAGGAGAAAAACCTCCAAAATAGATTGGAAGAGGATAAAGGTTTTCTCGAAAAAGTTCAGCAAGATATTCTGCTTCTTGAAGTTGAGCGCCAATCGGCGAAAGAAAAGGTTGATGAATTGCAGGAATTGGTGAAGGTTTCTAGGGATAATTGGAAGAGTTCTGAAGCTCAGATGCAAGAAACCCGAATCATTGGAAATCAACTTCAAGCCGATATTCAAAATGTTACGCAGCAAAAATTTCAGCTAGAGAAAAGCATTGCCGTCAATAAAATTCAAAAAGACTCATTACTGCAAGAAATTGAAAGAAATTCCAAAGAAAAGGAAGAAAAAGAAACGGAATTTTCGGGTTTTGAGGAAGAATTAAACCGTTTAACCCAAGAGACGGAACGCCTTGAAAAAGATCTTCAATCGTTGAAAAAGGAAGAAGAAAGTCTTCAACAAAATATTGAGTTTTTGCAGAAGCAACAGGCGGCTAACCAACACGAAAAACAGCTCGCTGAACGCTTAATCGACGCTAAAAAGAATGAATTTCAGTTAACAAAAAGCTTGGTAGATAATTTGGAAGGATACCCGGAGTCGCTTAAGTTTTTAAAGAAAAATGCTGAATGGGCTACCCAAGCGCAATTATTGTCGGACTTAATTACATGCGATCCCGAATTAAAAACCAGCATTGAAAATTACCTCGAACCCTATCTCAATTATTACGTGGTCGATACCATGGAAGAGGCTTTTCTTGGGGTTTCCCTATTAAGTGATGCCTCGAAAGGGCGTGCAAACTTTTTCGTTATTGAATACTTTCACGCACACGCCCAACACAAACCCATCCTTGCGCCTCAAACCGTTAGCGCCCTATCCAAGGTCAATGTCGATAGCAAGTACAATCATCTCATCAACTTTTTGCTTGGAAATGTGTACGTTCTTCAAGCCGCTGATGCGCAGCAGGAGGCCCAGTTGGCTTCCGAATACCGGAAAAAATACCCATCTGCTGTATTTCTGAGCTCCTCCGGGAAATACATCATTACCGGACAGTCGGTCGGAGGTGGGTCCATCGGGTTGTTTGAAGGGAAGCGACTCGGAAGAAAACGAAACCTCGAAATTCTTTCCAAAGAAATGGTGGAATTGGAATTGAAAATTCAAGAATTTGACCTTGCTTTACAGAAAAATCTGCAAGAGATTAATTCCATCAAATCCTTAACAAAATTACCCCAAATTCAAGAAAAACAACAAGCTTTACAAACCATTTCTGCCCAACTTCAAGTCATTCAAAGCCGACAAAATCAACATCTCCAATTCATGGAGAAACATCAAAATCGAAATGAATCGATCCAGCAGAAATTGGAGGAGTGCGAGCGACTAATTCAACACGATTCGCCAGTTTTAAGTCAATTGGAAGTAAATTTGGTAGAATTGCAAACTCAATATGAATCGGTTCAAGAGCAGATTCATCGTGGGATGGAGTCCAATCAAGAACTTTCACAGCAATTCAATCAACGAAATACCGAGTTTTTGCAGTGGCAAAGTAAGTTTTCTGTTTTAGAACGGGATTTTAATTTCAACCAAAACCAACTCGTTGTCCTTGAAAATCGAATGGCAAAGAATGTGGTCAGCCTGGAAGAAACGAAGCAACAACTGTCGCAAATTCTTCAAGCTCCGGAATTGAATGATGTTGTTTTGGTAGAAATGTACAAAGAAAAGGAGCAAATGGATGCTGCGGTGGCGGAGGCCGATGCAGCACTTTCGGAAGCCAAAAACCAAGGATTGGAGATGGAGCAAAACATTCGGCAATTCCGAAAAGAGAAAGAAGAAATTCAATTGGTTCTTTCGGAATTAAAAAATGCCGAAAATGAAATCATCCTAAAGAAATCCTCCGTTTCTGAAAGGTTATCCGTAGAATTTAAAATCCCCTCGGAAGAATTGGCAGAGCTAAAACCAACCGTGGCGATCGATCTATTGGAACTGAAATCAAAGGTAGAATCGCACAAACAACGCTTGGAACAATTTGGAGAAATCAATCCGTTGGCGTTGGAAGCATACCAAGAAATCTCTCAGCGATTTGACTTTATATCAAGCCAGAAAAACGATTTGCTCGATTCGAAAAAAATTCTCTCAGATACCCTCAAAGAAATTGATAAAACCGCCAAAGAGAAGTTTCAACACGCTTTTGATGTTATTCGAAGTAATTTTCAAAAGGTTTTCCGAACCCTTTTTACCGAGGAAGATGCCTGTGATCTATTATTAATGCATCCCGATGATCCTTTGGATTCCCCCATCAACATTTTAGCACGTCCCAAAGGGAAAAAACCGCTTACCATCAATCAGCTTTCAGGTGGAGAGAAAACACTCACCGCCATCGCATTATTGTTTGCCATTTATCTCTATAAACCGGCTCCTTTCTGTATTTTCGATGAAGTTGATGCTCCTTTGGACGACGTGAACATCGATAAATTCAACCGAATTATTCGAGAATTTTCTGCTCAAA
>JAIYBD010000259.1 GCA_027488715.1 Bacteroidota bacterium
ATTCAAGGAGACGATACCGTATTTGCCACCATCGTCAACAGCCAAATCAATACTTTTTCACACCTTCAAACGTTCGACGGAGGAACTTCAGGAAATGGAGCAACTCCAGGGGTATTCCCCATCGGTTGGACCTTCAAATCGGATTCATCTTTCGGTAGACTTGGTTATTCTTGGTTTGTTAATAACGGCCCCACCAGTTCTTTTGCAACAGGCCCCAACCAAGATCACACCACCGGAAGCGGGAACTACGTGTACACGGAAGCATCAAATGGAAATACAGGAGATTCCTCCTTCCTCTATTCACCTTGTTTAAACCTAACTTCCCTTACCTCTCCAAGAATGTCGTACTGGTACCACATGACCGGTGCAACCATGGGAGAATTGTACGTTCAATACGAAAACAATGGACAATGGGTTACCTTCGACTCCATTTTAGGACAACAGCAGACCAATGAAACCGATCCTTGGTTGGAAAGAAAGGTGAGCATTCCTGCTCGAGGAAATACCAAGATTCGTTTCAAGGGAATCAGAGGTTCGAGTTTTGATGGAGATATGGCGATCGACGACGTGAAATTCTTCGACGGATCGGGTCCAGATTTGGAGCTGAAAGCCATTCTTCGCCCAAGCAGCGGTTGCGGTCTTTCTGCCAACGATACGGTAGAAATTCGCGTGAATAACGTGGGCACCGTAACGCAAACGAATATTCCCGTTGCCTACAAACTCAATGCGAGCGCCGCGGTGATTGGTAGCATTGCTGGGCCCCTTGCTGGAGGCGCAAGTGCCACGTATAAATTCCCAACAACGGTAAATTTATCTACACCTGGTACCTATCAATTGTTGGTTTATGTAGGCGCAGCTCAAGATTCCGACCGACTCAACGACACCCTTCGCACGACGTTGGTTTCTGCCAGAAACATCACCTCCCTTCCCGACTCCGAATTCTTTGATAACAACAATGGTGGATGGGTTGCTAGCGGTAAAAATTCGTCGTGGGCACATGGAATCCCCGGGGGTACCACCATCAATTCTGCTTATTCAGCTCCAAACGTTTGGAAAACCAACTTGGTAGGTGATTATAACGACAACGAAGAATCTCAAATTATTAGCCCTTGCTACGATTTGAGTAGAGCCAGAAATCCAAAAGTTCGCTTCCAAATTTGGTATGAAACGGAAAATGCGTACGATTTAGGAATCTTAGAAGCAACGACCGACAATGGAGCTACGTGGACCTTGGTGAACGACAGCAATTCGAACTTCTACAACTACAGCATGACCCGCAGTTATTATACCGGTCCGTGTTGGAATGGTGCCAACGGAGCGTGGACTCAAGCGGAAGCCAATATTTCCTCTTTGGCGGGTCAATCTCGAGTTCGTTTCCGCTTCCGTTTCATTTCCGATGGTTCGGTAACTGGGGACGGAGTGGCAATTGATCATTTTGCCGTATATGACTCCCTTCAGGGTCAAGCCCAAAGTTACCTCAACTTAATGTCGGCTCGTATTCTTTCACCCACGGCCAACAGCTTGAGTGATTCAGCCATTGTTTCTGCCGTGGTGAAAAACATGGGAACCATAGCCCGAGTTTCGCCTTTCGACTTTGGATTTTCTTTGAATGGATCATTGATTCAAACCCAATCCATTGCCGTAGGCGGTACAGGACTTTTACCTGGTGATTCGGTAATCCACTCCTTCTCCGTCAAGTACAAAGCAACTACTCCAGGCGCGCAACGCATTTGTGTCTTTGTTTCACCAATCGATACCATTCGTCGAGATGATACGTTGTGCTTGACTTTGTATTCCCGATTGGGAACAGGAACTTGGACTTCTCAAGCAGAAATGTATCCTAATCCTGCCAAAGAACAGGTGTGGTTGCGCATTCCCGAGGCAAGTGGCAAGGAAGTTCAGTTGAGTTTGCAGGATCTTTCTGGAAGAATCGTTTTGAAGAAAGTGGTATCCACTACACAACTTCGTGAAGGCTTGTATATTCCGCTTTCGGTTCCTGCGGGAATGTATTTAATTCGTGCCGAAAACGAAACGGGACGATGGTCGGAAAAACTCTTGGTAGATTAATTTCTATCCCCTTAAAAAAGTCCCCGAATTTCTTCGGGGCTTTTTTTTGTCTTTTCATTCCCTTCAATGCTTCTTATTTTTACCTCATGAATCAATTCTTTGGGCGAAAAACTATCCTTTTTGCCGTTTTCCTGTCTTTTCTTATTCCGTCTTGCACCACCAAAGAATCGCAACCGGAATCTACGGAAGAAGATTTTTTTTCCAATGAAATCAGCAATCCGGGAACCGTTCACGAAGGCGATACCGTTTTGTGGACCGTCGCATTAACCGATTCGCTCCACCCCCTCGATTCCGTTATCTTTTCCATGGACGGAAAGGTGGTGGATATAAGCGATACCCTTCCCTATCCGATTCGATTACAAACCGAGGGACTACCTTTGGGGCAGCATCTTCTCACCGCAGAAGTTGTTTCGCAAGGAAAATCCAACCAAAAAACAACGGCATTTACCCTCATGGCCCGATCAGCTCCTCAAGCATTTGTGGCCAAAGCCATTCATTCCTATCCCCACGATCCGAAGTTGTATACCCAAGGACTAGAGTTTGTGGGCAACCAACTGCTGATGAGCGGTGGGCAATACGGACAGAGTTCCATTCGGTTGGTCGATTGGAAAACAGGAAAGGTTAATCTGGATCGCAAGTTAGACGCTTCGATTTTCGGAGAAGGATGTACGGTGTTGGACGGAAAAGTGTATCAACTTTCCTGGAAAGAATTGACGTGTTTTATTTATGATGCCAAGACGTTGAACCCCATCGGTTCTTTCAAATATCCTCGCGCCATTGAGGGGTGGGGAATCACCAACAATGGAAAAGAATTGATCCTAAGCGACGGAACAAATAAACTGTATTTCATCAATCCGAATAATCCAACCACAGTTTCCAAGGTGGTCGAAGTATTCAGCCACGAAAAAATGGTGGATCAATTGAATGAATTGGAATGGGTAAACGGAAGCATTTACGCCAATGTTTACATGACCGATGATATCGTGGGCATCGACCCCCAATCGGGAGCGGTGAAAAGCTTCATCTACGCCGGGGGATTGCTTTCCGAAGCCGAAGCCGAAAACGCTGAAGTCCTCAACGGAATTGCCTACAACCCCGCAACCAAAACCCTTTTCCTTACCGGAAAGTACTGGCCTAAGCTTTTCGAAGTGGAATTAGCCAAAGGAAAATAACAAAAAAACATCGCATTGAACCGCCTTTCTTGGAAACAGGAAAGGCGGTTTTGTTGTTAACCACTCATGAAGAAAATCGTGGTGATCGGCGCTGGAATGAGTGGACTTGCAGCAGCAGCCCTGTGCATTCGGCGCGGCCACCGCGTGGTTTTGGTAGAACAGAACTGGATGGTGGGCGGCTGCACGGCAACGTACTGGCGCAAAGGCCACCGATTCGAATCGGGCGCAACCACCTTGGTTGGATTAGGAAAAAACCGTCCCGTGGGGTGGTTGCTCGAACAACTGAACCTGCCTCCGCTTCAAGCAACTCGCCTTCATCTCCCCATGCAGGTTCACGGATTGTCAGGAACGCCCACGCTTACCCGATTCGAAAACCTGGAGGATTGGATTCAAGAGGCCGAGCGGGTTTTCGGCCCGAAAGGCCAACGCAAATTCTGGACCCGCTGCTTCAAGCTATCGCAATTCGTGTGGAACAACGCCTTGGAGCTGCACCATTTTCCACCTCAATCCCTTTCCGATGTACTTCAGGCCATTCCACTTTTTTCGATGGAAAGGGTTCAACATCTTCCTTATGCTTTTCAAACGGTAGAGCAATGGATGGAAAAATGTGGCCTTGGGAATAATGCTGTTTTCCGAAAATTCATCGATGAACAACTGATGATTTCGGCCCAAACCACAGCTGATGAAGTTAACCTACTCTTTGGTTCCACCGCCCTTTGTTACACCAATGAGCCCAACCATTATTTAGAAGGCGGCATGCAACAATTATCGGATGTCCTTAAAAATTGGATTGAAAAAAATGGCGGCGAAATCATCCTCCGACAACCCATTCAAAAATTAGAAATCGCCTCCAATAGCATTTCTGTCATCGGAAAAAACCGAACCTGGGAAGCCGATCACGTGATTAGCAGCATACCGTTGAACAATTTGGTTGACCTTGTACCTTCAGAGATTTCGGAAAGCTGGAAGAAAAAAATTCAACCGCTCGACCGATTGAGCGGGGCTTTTACCATGGGAATTGCCTACCAGCCACACCGAGATTGGGAGTGCATTCACCATCAAATTCACTTGGATTCCCCCATGCCACAAACGGGGGCTCATTCCATTTTTTGGTCCACCCACCCTGCCACCGACCCCCGTTCCGACTTGGAGAACATTCGGGTTGGGGCGGTTTCCATGCACGTGCTTCAACCTCACAAAAACTACATTCATTCCAAGGAAGAAGTAGAAAATATCGTTTTCAACCGATTGGAGGAAGCTGATCTGATTAGGCGGGAAAACGTGGTTTATTTCCACAGCTCCACACCCGGCGGTTGGGA
>JAIYBD010000197.1 GCA_027488715.1 Bacteroidota bacterium
ATTGCAACCCCTTCCAATGCAATTCGGCTTTGATTAAATCTTCCGGAGTATCAATAGCGATAGAAAAGGTATTTTGGGGCGTGGCAACTCCGATCGACAATCCATGTTCCAACCAACGCAATTGTTCAAGTTTTTCCGCTTCTTCCAAACGAGACGGTTGCAAGTTTGATAATCGGTCGAATAAATAGGGTTTAAATCCGTAAATACCCAAGTGTTTCCATGCAACGTTTTTTCCTGGAATTTCACCGTCTCGGTAGCATGGAATAGGTGATCTCGAAAAGTACAATGCACGATGACTTCGATCAAAAACTACCTTTACTGAATTTGGATTTCGATATACATCTTCCTCATGAATCGCTTCTGAAGCTGTTACAATATCAAAAGGATCGTTTTGTAACATTTGAACCACATGACTTAAAATATCGTAGGAAAGAAACGGCTCATCTCCTTGAACATTCACGATAGCTTGATCTTGAAGCCCATGAGCTTGAACAACCTCCGCCATTCGATCAGTCCCATTTTGGTGACTTTCTAACGTCATCATTGCCTCACCCCCACTCGACTCCACAAGTTTCTGAATTTCGAGATGGTCCGTTGCGATGATGACCCTTGAAAACAGCTGACTTTGCTCAACATTTTTCATGACTCTAACAATCATGGGAATACCTCCTATGTTTAGGAGAGGCTTCCCGGGCAAACGGGTACTCGCAAATCGAGCGGGGATGATGGCAATGGGCTTCATTATTCAATAATTAGAGGAAAGGTAACATCAACATCGGTTTCTCCTGCATTGATATTTCCCGGAGATGTTGCCTTTGAACGAGGTTGATGCTTCAAAATTACTTGAAGAGTTCCGTTGATTCCACTGGAAGGCGTATTCCATTCTGTGTTTAATCCAATCGGATTTCCTTTATCGTCCTTATCGGTTGAAGTAACCGTAAATCCGGTGATGTTGGAGAGATAAAAAAATTGGTGCTCGTCACCCTCTTTAATAATTTCAGGAGTCATGTCCTCAATTGGAGTTTTTGATTCATCAAATAGTTGAAGGCCAACTACATATTTGCGCCCTTTTTCTAAATGAATCGTGTCAAAACGAGTCGGATTATTCCCTCCCGGTCCATCGGGATCCGAAAATTCAAACGTATCGATGGTTGAAACACCCGATGTCATGTCAACGGCAATAAATCGAAGGGTAGTAATGTTTTCTTGTTCATGTTTTTTTCCGTCTAATATTCTTTCACAGCTTGAAAGTGAAATAATGAGGAATAAAACGAAGTTGATCAAAGCAAAATTTTTCATTGAATGAATTTTTTTAGGTTAATTGAAATGTTTCTACCTGGCGACAAAGCAAAATAACGAAGTCGATCCAGGTAATTAAAATAATTTTGATTGAGCGCATTATTAATTTGAAAAGAGCCGCTCCACTCTTTCCAAAAAAAAGTAGTTCCTAAATCCACTAACGTATAACCTTCAGGAATTCTTCCTATTTCAAGTTCACGAGGCGCCCAAAAAGGAAAGGACGTGTATTGAGTCGTTAAATACGGTTTAATCCTCAACGACTTCCATTCTTTTTGATAGGAGAAATGACACTGAACATTCATGGGAGGAACCCCAAATAAATTCGAACGCTCATCCCATTTCCGAATTCTGGTGATTGACGTTTTTAGCAAAACATCAAAATTCGAGACCAAAAAGTCTGACCTCAACATCGAAAACTCCTGCACCCACGATATCACATTTGAACTGCTGAAATGAAACACGGGAAATGCGCCACGAACGGAAAGTGAATACGATCCTGTTGGTTCTAAATTAATGAAATGAAAGGCGGTTTTAACATGGGAAAAAGATCGAATCGAAACTTTTCCCATTTCCTTTTTCAAAAGTCCTTCCGCAAAATAAGCCACTTCAGGTTTAAGATTTACATTCCCAAGTTCGATGGAAGCTGTCCCATGATGAAGGCCATTGGAAAATAACTCATTCATTCCCGGAAATCGCCAATTTCTGCCTAAGGAAACGATTAAATCTGTTTTTCTCCAGGTCTCATTCTTCATATTCAAACCAAATCCCCAACCAAAGGCTTGTCTGTTTCCTTGTTCACCAAGATTGGTTAAAATGGAACGGTAATCGTGGTATTCCGATCGAACCAACAACGTTTTTCGCCACAAGGCTCCGAGGAAGATTCGTTCACCCGACATTCCAAGGATGTTTCCGGTGTACTTCGGTACAAAATACTTGCCGCCATAATCTTGGTGAATATTTCGACCATCCCATCTCAAAGTCCAATGGTGCCATTTCTTCAATCGGTCGAAAGCAACACTATTCACGGCCAATCCAAATTCATTTTGAGGATTTTCCCTTAATACACCAAACGAATTGTGTTTGTCGTATTCCGAACGGTAATTGTACTGACGAGAGATTGTAAGTTGAAAACGCGGATTTTTCCACTGTCCAAACAGCCATTGATGTTGAGCGTTTTGGCGTGGACGATCGATGGAATAGGAAAAGATTTCATCCTGAGGAATGGAATTCGAATCGATTATCCTACGTAAATCGGATAGATTTCCGATGTGAGACCACGATAGAATTCCGGTTTGAGTAGAAAAGATTTGAAAATTTACAAAAACAGAGTTTTTACCTGAAAATTCTTTCAAATAGGAAAAACTACCGCCATTTTCTTGCACTCCGGTATTCCTTAAAACATAGGAAGGTGTGGTAAAATCTCCCAGTTTTTTGAAATTTCCTTGCAAAGAGAATTGCCCAAATTGGGTAGAAAACGGAACATGCACGCCTAAATTCCCACCCCGTCCCTGGGACTGACCTTGCACATACCACCATGGTTTGGAATTCTCTTTAGGTTGGGTAACCGTAGCATGGATCATCCCTCCTACTCCATCGGTTCCATACCAAAGGGCTTTGGATCCCAATAAAATTTCCATGGATTGTTGGTTGAGCGGATCGGTTTCCCAGGCGTGTTCATTTCCCCAAGACTGAGTTTCCATTCGAATTCCGTTTTGAACGAAGATCACTCGGTTGCCTGTAAGGCCTAGTAAAATGGGTTTTTCAATGTTTGCGCCGGTTTTCAAGGTAGATGCTCCTGCATTTTCCTGGATCATTTGCGCAAAATTCTTTCCCAAATTCCCTGGGTCTTTTCCGGGCATGAATTCATTTCGTTGAATCCAATTTCGTTTCATGAAAACAATTTCCGTAGCTCTTAATTCAAGGGCATGATGTTCCAAGAAGAAAAATAGAGTATCATGAAGTTCGAATACGACTTCCATTTTGCTTTCACATCCAAGATGCGAAATCTGCAAAGTATCACCTTGGCAAATCAGAGGTAGTTTAGTTTGGCCCTGGTTTTGGGTCATGTAAACTTGGTTTTTGTGACGGATAATTCCCTTCTTCAAAGGTTCTTGGTTATGTTGGTCGAGAACCATAACAACCACATTGTTTTTACAAAGCGGTTGAATTTGACTATTTGAGAAAAAAGGAAAAAGCAGCAACAATCCCCAAAAAATAAGGTTGTTTTTCATTGAGAGGATTTAGGAACTAACAAAAGCGGTGATTGAGCCTGTTAGGTGGTCCTCTGCTGGATGGTTGGTAATGAAATGAAGAAATGGAATTTTTAGAAGGAAATGGATTGCAATCCGAATAAAAAACCGTGGGTATAAAATGGATGAAAACACTTGGGATAGAAATGCTCCAAGCGTGGTTTTTATGGAATTGGAAGTCGATTTTGCAATGGATCTTTTGAGGCAAAAGATGCTGCTTGTGTTCGCAATGCTGGATTTTAGAGAAAGGGTGAAAGATGGAGATGTGGCAAGAATCGGTATTTGTTGAATGTTGATCGCTACAAAACTCTTGTTCATGGTGGTGTGAATTTTCGACTAAAACAGGAAGCCACCCCCAACTTAAGAAAAGGAGAGCTAGGAAAAATGATGTTCCTGATTTTAAAAATGCATTCACTGAACAAAAATAACAAAAAAGCCATCCCGAAGGATGGCTTGGTGCAAACAAACTCTTCAAAAGGAAGAGAACGAGTGTTCCTTGAATTAAGGATTTGATTTTACCACACGAATCTGCTGAGTGGTTTGATTTTGAGTAATCGAGATGAAATAAATTCCATCGGGAAGATTGGATAAATCAATCTCTGAGTTGGAGTTTCCGTTGAAACTGAATTTGTTCATTACTTTTCCAAGAGCATTCACAATTTCAACTTCAGCGTTCTCAACACCTTGAAGGTTTATCTTGCCGGTTGTTGGGTTCGGGAAAGTAGAAACTTGCAATGCATTGTATTGAACGGCAACGGTTTTGCTGTACTCGGTTGTTCCATCGAAATCAACCGATTTGATACGGTAGAAGGTGGTTGCTGGAATGTTCTGAGCATCACGGAAAGAGTAGTTTTGAAGGGTATTGGAATTTCCAACCGCTGCCACTTGTCCGATTTTCTCAAACTTTTTGCCGTCCAAAGAACGCTCGATTTCGAAACGATCGGTTCCTTTTTCAGTCGCTGTTGACCAAGTTACCAAGGTTGACTCATTCACCTTTTTAGCGGCTACTTGAACCCAGGTAACAGGAAGAGCGCCGTTGCCGCTACCTACTCCGAATGGTGAGAAGGTACCCATGTAGTTGGTGTAAGAAATGGAGAAAGGACCTGTTCCAGTAGCCGATTTAGAACCGGAGCTAAGTTTTTCCCAGGTATTGTTGGCCGAATTACAGTGCGAAGCGTAGCAAAGGTTTCTGTTGAACAAATTCAACTCGTCTGTTCCAGTCCATTCGAAAGTTAAGTCAACTCCGTTTACGTTTGGACTTGATTTGGTGATGTGCCAGGTGCGATTAACCGATTCTTGAGTAATTACATTTCCTCCATTGCAAGAAGTGGTAATTTGATCTTCAACGCGAGCACCCATGATTCCTCCGTCGTTGTTTTTAACCGTAGTTGGATTGTAAGAAGCATTACCAATTTTAAAGGTGAACGATTCATTGGAATTGAAATCTTTGGTTACCTGACCTGTACCGTTGGTTCGTAGATAAGAGTTTGAGTTTCCGCCATTCAAAACGGCATTTTTCTCGAAGGTAGCATTTTGATTTCCCAATTCTACTTTTCCATTATTCAGTTCAAGACTGTTGTGAATTCGAACAGATTTGTTCAATTTCAAACCATTAGCACGATTTAGTTTCAATGTACCAATGGAATTGATGGCATCTGCAAAATTGATTTCAACTTGATTGCCATTTCCTTCGATTTCGATGGTTGACAAAGCTGTGGTTTTTACATAACCATTTCCGGAGATATTTCCTTTAACTTTTAATACGTGCTGATTAACAAAAAAGGTATCTTGAATATCCAAATTTTGAATGCTCACATTACCTGTTAAATTGGGCTTTCGAAGTGTGCCACTAGGAATTTCAATATCTTCAATAGAATCGGGAATACCACCGCACCAGTTGCGCGCATCAAACCAATTGTTGTCAAAATCGCCAGTCCAATTCTTGTTTTTTACATTAACCGGGAAGTTAGGAGTGAAAATAGAAGCACAAACTCCATTTTTCACTTCAGCACGGAATTGACGTTGGGTTGTTAAATTCGAGAACGAAATGGTATTCGTTGTATTGGTTACATCGTTCCACACGTTTCCATCGGTACTCCATTGCCATTTTTGAACAGCTCCGGTTTGATTAGAAACCTGCAATACACCAGCATTGATTCCGCGACATACAATTTGATTTCCGGAAACAGAACCTGATTGAGTAGGTTGATCAACTTGAACGGCTACGGATTGGGTGGAACTACATCCAAAGATATTGGTAGCGGTAAGGGTTAAGTTTGCAGTTTGATTGGGAGAATAATTCGAGATGTTTGCTTGGTTACCTACATTAGAATTGTTTTGATCATCCCAAGAAAAAGTTGGAGCATGGTTTTTTGTTCCCGAAACCAACACGTTATCGATGGCCCAATATCTTTCAGCACCTGTTGTAACGAAATTGAATCGAACAAATACAGTGCTTTGATTTAGAAAACCAGCAGGAATGGAAATCGTAGCACTTGAGAAATTAGTTCTAGAACCAATATCCGATGAATAGTTTTGAAGTGAAGTCCAAGATGTTCCATTGGTTGAAATTGAAACATTGGCAATACTGCTGCCATTATAGTTATAGTAATGGAAAAACTCTAAGTTTGCGCTGGAAAAACCGATGGTGGAAAAAGAGGGAGAAATGATGGATACGTTGGTTGCTCCACTATGATTTTCGGAATTTGCAAAGACAAAACGCGAATTATCATTGCTGATGTAATCATTGCCGCCGTAGTTGTATGTGCTAACACGGTAGGTAAAGTTTGTTCCGTTCCTGGAACTAGAGGTTCCTCCTGTCGATCCGTTGATTAAGGTCCAATTGGACTGATTCGATTCAAATCCGTGGATGAATGCAGTGTCAAATCGGGCAGTTGTTGATGCGCCAGCGTTCAACTGAACAGAAGAGCCACG
>JAIYBD010000053.1 GCA_027488715.1 Bacteroidota bacterium
CATCGGGTGATTGGAAGCTTTATGATCCAGGGCGGTGATCCTGATTCCAAAAATCCTCAGCCTGGTGCTCAATATGGAATGGGCGGACCGAATTACACCATTCCGGCGGAGTTTCATGCTCAAAATATTCATAAAAAAGGAGCATTAGCCGCTGCTCGAACCAATAATCCTGAGAAAGCATCCAGCGGTTCGCAGTTTTACATTGTTCAAGGACAAAAGTATCCTGCTGCACAACTTGCCCAAATGGGCTCGCAAACAGGAGTTCGCTATACCCCGGAACAAACTCAAGCCTATGCTACTATGGGGGGGACTCCATTTTTAGATATGCAATACACGGTATTTGGTGAAGTGGTTGAAGGATTGGATGTGATTGATAAAATTGCAGCTGAACCAACCATGCCCGGCGATCGTCCTAAAAAAGACATCGTGATGAAAGTGTCTATCGTTGTAAAATAATGAAAATCATTTCCTACAACGTCAACGGAATTCGAGCCGCCGCAGGAAAAGGATTATTTGATTTTCTTGCCAAAGAAAATCCGGATGTTGTTCTTTTTCAGGAAATTAAAGCTAGTTCAGATCAAATTCCTTCCGAATGGTACGAGCCTTTGGGGTATCAGGCCATTTGGCATTCCGCAGAGAAAAAAGGTTACAGTGGGGTAGGAGTGTTGTATAAAGGAAAAGCCTTAGGAAGTGAAGTGGGCTGCGGAATTAAAGCTTTAGATTCAGAAGGTCGATTTATTCGTGTAGATTTTCAAGACTGTTCCGTATTAAGTTTGTATTTGCCGAGTGGAACTTCAGGAGATGAACGTCAGGCCTTTAAAATGGAAACGCTGAACTTATTCGCTACGTGGATTGAAGAAGTTAGAAAGCAGTTTCCTCGACTAATCTTGGGCGGCGATTTTAATATTTGTCGGGAAGCCATCGACATTCATGATCCCATTCGAAATAAGGATGTTAGCGGCTTTAAGCCTGAAGAAAGAAATTGGTTCGCTGAATTTCTTGGTTTGGGTTGGATCGATACTTTCCGGTTTTTTCATCCCCAGGAAGCCCATCGATACAGTTGGTGGACATTCCGTGCAGGGGCAAGAGCAAACAACAAAGGATGGCGAATTGATTATTTACTAGCTTCCAAAAATTTAGAGAAAAATCTTTTTTCTGCCGACATTCTTCACGATATTGTTCATTCCGATCATTGCCCCGTTCAACTTGAATTAAAATTTTAAAATGAATAAAACAAATTGGATCATGGATCCTGCTCACTCTGAAATTGTATTCAAAGTGCGCCACATGATGATTACCAACGTTTCTGGTACATTCAATCAATTCTCTGGAAAAGTGTTGTCATCCAAAGAAGATTTTACCGATGCTGAGATTAGTTTCGAGGCCGATTTGAATTCGGTTAGTACCCGAAATGAACAGCGCGATGAACATTTGAAAAGTCCTGATTTTTTCGATGTTGCTAATTTCCCCAGCCTATCTTTTACCGGTAAGGAACTGAAAAAGTTGGGCGGAAATGAATATGAATTAATCGGTGAATTGTCTTTGCACAAAGAAAAACGAATGATTTCCTTGGATGCTGAGTTCATGGGAGTTGCCATTGATCCATGGGGCCAAGTAAAAGCTGGTTTTGAGATTACAGGTTCTCTTGATCGATTTGATTACGGATTGAATTGGAACCTAACGGCCGAAGATGGTACGGTGGTGGTCGATAAAACCATCAAATTGGCCATCAACGCTCAATTCATCAAGCAAATTTGATTTTAGATGGCCTTAATAGGAAACCCACTTCTTTTTAAAGGCAACCAAAAAAAGTTTTTTCGGTTTGGCGTTGCTTTTGGATTTGTTTTTCCTATTCTAGGTACCATTCTGGAATGTACCTTGGCCAACGAGGGGACATTCTCTTGGATGGGTTGTTTGGAAGTACAAGCGAATCGACCTGGGATTTGGTTGACCGATTTGGCGCCCATCATTCTCGGATTTCTCTCTGCATTTGCCGGGCGCCTGCTCGATGAAGTGGAGAATAAGAAGACACTTGCCGATAAAAGGTACGAGGAAATGCTCTCTTTGCGCCAAATTGCCGATCGGGCAAATCACGCCAAAAGCGAATTTTTGGCCAACATGTCCCACGAAATTCGAACTCCCATGAATGCCATCATTGGGATGAATTACCTGCTTCGTAAAACAGAGCTTTCCGATAAACAGGCAGAATACAACCATAAAATTGAGGTTTCGGCCAAAAGCCTCTTACGTATTATTGATGATATTCTCGATTTTTCCAAAATTGAAGCGGGTAAGCTAACGCTTGAAAATACTCCGTTATTCATGGAAGAATTGGTTCAGGAAGTGGCCGATACCGTTAATGTTAAACTTCAACGAAAGAAAGAAGTAGAACTCGTAACCCACATTGATGCCAACATTCCTCCCGTTATTTTAGGAGACACCATCCGTTTGCGGCAGGTATTGTTGAATTTAGCTGATAACGCTGCGAAGTTTACCCATCAGGGTGAGATTGCCATTCGAGTGAAAGTAGTGAGGAAGGTAGAATACGGAATTTTTCTTCACTTCAGTGTAAAAGACTCTGGAATTGGCATTTCAAAAGAACAAGCTAGAAAACTGTTTTCACCATTTCAACAAGCTGATCTTTCAACTACCCGAAAATTTGGTGGAACCGGTTTAGGTTTGGCCATCTGCAGAAAAATTGTTGAAATGATGGACGGTGAATTGGAACTGGAAAGCTCATTAGGGAAAGGTTCAGAATTTCACTTCAATGCTTTCTTTTCTTTACCCCTTGAATCCGTTTTGCCAATACCCGTATCTGAATCCGTTCTTCAAGGAAAAAAGGCCTTGTTGGTTGATGATTCGGAAAGTGCTCGCATGGTTTTGTCGGAAATGTTGGCCACCATGGGATTTCACGTATTGGTAGCCAAGGATGCCTACGAGGCCATTGAAATCTACGAAGCCGAGGATTTGGCGCATCATCCCATTACATTGTTGGTGGTGGATTGGCAAATGC
>JAIYBD010000031.1 GCA_027488715.1 Bacteroidota bacterium
CGCATTTCGGCTTGGGATGCGCTATTAACCGCCCGGGCAATCGAAAATCAATGCTACGTGGTGGCCGTAAATCGGGTAGGAGTTGACGGGAACGGCTGGGAATTTCCGGGGCATTCTCAAATCATCAACCCCATGGGAGAGCGAATTCTCATGGCCCCGCCCAAAGAGGAAATTGCACTTGGTAAAATTTCGGCACAATTATTGAAAACCACCCGCGAAAGTTTGCCCTTTCTCCAAGACCGTGATAACTTTGAACTAAAATAAAAACCCTAATACATGAAAAAAATCTTTACCACAGCTGTAATCGCATTATCGGTGATGGCGGCTGTTGCCCAGGATGTTGATCGCAAAGAAATTAAATTCGATTACATTCGCCTTCCGATGAAACCCCTGGTGAAGGGAGCTACCCGCAACGCCCAAGGTGAAATCATTCCCGATTATTTGAAAAAAATTGAAGAGCAAAAAGCAGCTTTTCAGCGCAAAAAAGACGAAGCCGAGCAAAAGTATTTGATGGATATGGCGCTTTATCAGGATGAATTAAAGCGTGAAGATGAGCGTTATCAAAAAGAGTTAGACGCTTACAACAAGAAAACAACCGCTCAAAAACTGATCGATAAGCAATTGTTGGAACAAGGTAAGCCGGTGAAAAAAACCATTTATCCTCCGTCAAAACAATCGGTTGTTGAAGAAAGAACCGGCAAAGTATTTAACCACGAAGCACTCGCTGCAGAATACCTACGTCCAGAGGGCTACTCCTCAAACCGCGACAATGCGGTGATGATTTCAGTGACCTTGTTGGGCTTTGAAAGTACGGTTGAATTCAAATCAGCAACCAAAAATACCATGGTTAAACAAGCCAATGGTTCATACACCAGCGTTCCAACGACCACTTATTACTACGAATTGAAGTACCGTCATCCTATGCGATTGAAAGTGGTAAGTCCAACTTTGGGCGTGGTTTCCGATGATTTGATGTTCAACGACGATCGTACGACTAAGAGTGCGGAGTTTAAATCGGATTACGAAGCAAGAAACGCATACAATAGCCAAAAAGATGCGATCCTTTCCAAAGCAGAAGATCAGGTTGTTAACGAGAATTTAGCAACGATTCGCACCCAGTTGAACAATCAACACGGTTATGCTAAAACCAACCGCGCAGCTGATCTTTACGATGTAACCTCCAAGAAATTAGATTTTTCGTCCATCAACAAAGCATACGAATCAGCCTTTGAGGGGTTGATGTTGTTGTACGAAAGTGCTAACCCAACGCGTGCAAAAGAGAAACTTGCCGCTGCAACGGCATTGTGGGAGAAAGAATTGTCAGAATCGAACATCAAAGACAAAAAAGCCCGTATCAATGCGGATGTGACCTTGGCTTTGTTGTTTAACTTGGCGGAAGCCAATACTTGGTTGGGAAATTTCAATCGTGCTGAAGAGTGCTTGAATAAGCTGAATTTGATGGATTTGAACAAAAAAGAGCGCGGACGTTTGGAAGAAGAACGCGCCTTTTTCAAGGACATGAAAGAGCGTGCTAACGCCAATGGGTAAAATTGTTCTTCTTTTTGGAATAATGATATGGATAGGGGGAGGAGACTCCCCCTATCCTTTTTCCTATGGAGAGCGTTTTTCGTACTTGGTGGATTACCATGCAGGATTTTCATGGCCGGATGCCGGAAAGGTAACGTTTTCGGTGGATTCTGGAACGTATCAAGGAAAATCTTGTTTCCGATTTAGTGGAATTGGAAATTCGATGGCTTGGTACGATTGGTTTTACCCCGTTCGAGATCAATACTATTCCTGGGCCGATTTGAAAACCTTACGCCCTCATTGTTTCCAGAGGATCGTCAATGAAGGCGCCCATCACTTCAAGCAAACGGCATGGTTTCATTTTGATGAAGGGTATGCAAATATCGAGACCGAGGAAAAAGGAGTAAAAACCAAGAAAAAAGTCAAGATTTCGGCCAACGCCACGGATCCGCTTGCGGGCATCTACCAATGCCGAAACATCGATTGGAAATCGAAAAAATCAGGTTTTTCCTTTGTGCTGCCGCTCTTGTTGGAAGATTCGGTTTATGCCTCAACGGTTCGATTAGAAGGAAAGTTCAATTTAAAGGTGAACGGAAAAAACGTACCATGTTTTAAAATAAGACCCTCGCTCATCGAGGGTTCATTGTTCAAAGGAGGCACCGAAATGTCGGTTTATTTGCGGGAAACCGATTTAATTCCCATTCGGGTGGAAGCCCCAATCGTAGTAGGCAAGGTGGTAGCACGGTTAAAATAACGTGTTGTGGAAACTTTGTGCCAATAACAAAAAAGTTGCAAATCACTGATTTCAAAATCTTTAAAGGGTATCACATTCTTAATTTTTAGCATGAAAAAAAATTCCTATTGGTTTGTTTGAAACTTCTTTTTTGGAAGATAAAACAACCTAAAGGAGTATGACACAAACAAATAAGAACATTTTGGCTCCCGTTGATGTTCAGGAAGAGTTTTTTAAGAATTTGAAAAAGTTTTTTCCTGATGGCAATTACGCCGAGCAAATTGCCGAGGTTTTAAGTGTTTCGCGGGATCCTGCATACCGCCGAATTCGAGGTTGGAAAGAAATTACCTTGGCCGAAGTATATAAGTTGATGCGGCATTGCAATGCTCAAATGAGCGAATTGCTGCCCACCAAAGAAACAGTTCCTTTTCATTTTCGGGCGGTGGACGATAAGAACTACAAGTACGCCCAATTTCTACAGGAGGTTTATCGCTTTTTGGAACAGTACTACCAACGCGGAATTAGCCGGTTTATTAGTTTTCCAAAGGAAATCCCACTGTTTTATTCGCTCATGTTCGATCGGATTGGGTATTTCCGATATTTTTTGTACCAAAAATCCATGTTGGGCAATGCAAAATTTCAGAATTTGAAATTCAAAGCCGATCACTACCGTGAACTCAAGCCAGAAATCAACCAAAAAATTGTGGATTTGTATTATCGATTCGGGTCGGAAGAGTTTTGGGGTGAAGAGATTTTCACCAACTTCCTCAATCAAATCGATTATTACAGCAATGCTGGATTTTTCGAATCGGCCGAAGAGGTCACCTTACTTTTGCGGGAAATGGAAGATTTGATCGAACATTTGGAAATCCAAACCAAAAGTAAGGTCAAGTATTTTCGACATGAAGATGGAAGCATTTCTCCTTCGGACCAATCGTTTACGATGTACCATTCCGATTTAACTTTCGGAGATAATACGATATTGATTCATTTGAATAACGGATCGAAAGTGGCCTATATTGCCCCGAATTCGATTTACTTAATGTACACCTCCAGTGAGGAGTACGCGAATTATTTAAGTGAATTTATGGGCAATATGGCACAAAAAGCCATGCCCGTTGGCGATGCTTCCGCTAAGGAACAAGGAGATTATTTCAATCGTTTGCGTTTGTTGATATACTCATTCAGAAAGTTGCGCGGTTTTTAGGGTTATGCCGTATTTTTACGGCAATAAAAATTCCCCATGAATAAACCGCATAACTTCAGCGCAGGACCCTGTATTCTTCCCGAATCGGTTTTGCAACAAGCTTCGGAAGCTGTCATCAACTTCGATGGATTAAATCTTTCTTTGATTGAGGTTTCTCACCGAGGAAAAAACTTTGAAGCGGTCATGGAGCGTTCTCGGCAGTTGGTCAAAGAATTGTTGGGCGTTCCCGAAGGATATCAAGTCCTTTTTTTACAAGGTGGTGCTTCCTTAGGTTTTTTGATTTCGGCCTACAACATGATGGGAAGTCGGAAAAACCCTGCCTACATCAACACCGGAACTTGGTCGGCCGGAGCGATCAAAGAAGTTTCCTTTACGGGAGCTACGGCCAACGTGATTGCCTCTTCCCAGGATCGCAACTTTTGCTACATCCCTAAAAATTACAGCATCCCGTCGGATTCTGATTATTTGCACATTACCACCAATAACACCATTGAGGGAACACAGTTTCACCACATTCCCGAAACCGATGTTCCGTTGGTGGCCGACATGTCTTCCGATATTTTTTCCAAACAAATCGATGTTTCCAAGTTTGATTTGATCTATGCCGGCGCTCAGAAAAATCTGGGACCCGCAGGCGCGACCTTGTACATTGTTAAGGAAGAAGCGATGGCGCGCCGCACCTTGGCCATTCCGACCATGTTGGATTTGAAGAAACAATACGAGAAGGAAAGCATGTACAATACCCCTCCCGTTTTTTCGATTTATGTGAGTATGCTCACGTTGGAGTGGTTGAAAAACTTGGGCGGTATTGGCGAAATGGAACGAATCAACAACGAAAAAGCTGCCTGTTTGTACACCGAAATTGATCGCAACCCCTTGTTCAAAGGAACGGCCGACCTCGAAGATCGAAGCAAAATGAATGTGACGTTCGTGTTGAACAATGCCGATCTTGAGCCCGAATTCGATCGTTTGTGGAAAGAAGCACAAATTTCGGGCATTCGCGGTCACCGTTCCGTTGGTGGTTACCGAGCTTCTTTGTACAATGCGCTTCCGCTAAGCAGTGTTCAAGCTTTGGTTGATGTAATGCAAAACTTTGAAAAACAATTCGGATGAGTAAAATAGTTGTCCTTGCCAACGACGGAATTTCCGCTGCTGGAGCCCAAGCCATTTCAGAAAGCGGCCAATTCGAACTCGATTTACATTCCATTCCGCAGGCTGATTTGGCAGCCTACATTCAATCGAACCAAGTTTCGGCCCTGTTGGTGCGCAGTGCTACCCAGGTAAGAAAAGACCTGATCGATGCCTGTCCATCCCTTCAGGTGATCATTCGTGGAGGTGTTGGGGTAGATAACATCGATGTTGATCATGCCAAATCGAAGGGAATTGCCGTGTACAATACTCCGGCATCTTCCTCCCAAAGCGTGGCCGAATTAACGTTTGGAATGATGTTTTCTATGGCCCGTGGCTTGTACGACGCCGATCGAAACATGCCCATTTCTGGAGGAACAGAATTTAATGCACTGAAAAAGAAATACGGCAAAGGAACCGAACTTCGGGGTAAAACCTTGGGAATTGTGGGCTTTGGACGTATTGGAAGAAGTCTAGCGGAATACGCTTTGGGCTGCGGAATGCATGTTTTGGCCTTTGATCCTTATGCCTCCGAAACCCAAGTTCATCTCAACATTGCCGGTCAAACCGTTTCGGTGAATGTTCCTAGATCTAGTTCGTTAAACGAAATGTTGCCGAACTGCCATTACGTTTCCTTGCACGTTCCAAAACAGGCCGACGGTAGCGCCGTTTTGGGTGCAGCTGAATTGAGCTTGCTTCCCAAAGGAGCGATGGTGGTGAATTGCGCCCGAGGCGGTGTAATCGACGAAGGAGCGTTATTGGAGGCCTTGAACTCCGGACACCTTTCGGCCGCAGCCTTGGACGTTTTTGAAAATGAACCCACCCCGCGAATCGATTTGTTGCAACATCCCAAGTTGATCAGTACCCCTCACGTCGGTGCTGCTACTCAAGAAGCTCAAGATCGAATCGGTGAAGAAATTGCCAGCATTTTGAACACTCACTTCGGCAGCTAAGGATGCCTACTTTTCTTCCTTTCAAGGCCTTGCTGCCGCATCCTGAATTCGTTCAACATACGATTTTGGAAACCGATTTAATTTTCGACTCCGAGTCGGAAAGGATCGAACGCGGATTCAATCCGTATTCTTTTTGGCCGGTATTGCGTCCGGTTGGTTATCGACCAGATCAGGTTGCCGAATTTGAGGCGGCCTTGGATGCATCCCACAAGCGGTTGCAGCAATTGATGGCCGATGGAATTTTTCATGTTGATGAGGAAGAGTGTTTTTACGTTTACCAGGTTGATACCGGTGTTATTGTTCAAAACGGTTTAGTTGGTTTGGTGAGCGCTCAAGATTTGCACGATGGACAAATCAAAAAACACGAAAAAACCCGCGTAGATCGGGAAGAGCAGTTGTCTCGTTTTCTTGAAGAAATTGGGATTAATACCACTCCGGTTAATTTGACCTACAAACAGCAACACGAATTGGATGTGCTATTGGCCGAAATCATCAAACAAAGCCCTCCTTATTTAGAGGCCGTTGGCTCTCAGAATTATCGGTACCGAATTTGGCGGGTTGCTCAGTCCGATTGGGTAGATGAAATCATGCAAATGTTTCATCGCTGCCCATCGTTTTACATAGCCGACGGTCACCATCGGGCAGCGTGTGCGGCCCACTCTTTTTTCGAAAAGAAATCATCGGCCTTGGAGTATTTCACCGCTACTTTGATTTCTTCATCTCAACTGAATATTCAGCCATTCTATCGATTGATCAAGAAATATGAAGAATTCGATCGGGATGAATTCCTCAAAAAATTAGAGAAAGATTTCATTCTCAAAGAAGTGTTGTTGGACCAATGGTACTTTCAATTTCTATCTTCCTATCATTTCTTGGTTTGCTTTAACGACAAAACATTTCTACTGGTTCCCAAGGAACATTGGGGTTTTAATTCGGTTTTGGAGCGATTGGACGTGAGTGTGCTGCAGTCAAAAATCATTGACCCTCTTTTGGGAATTCGAGAAATTACGAAGGATCCTCGAATTTCTTTTGGAACCAAAAGCATGCCGATTAAGAAATTTAAGGCATTATTGGCTGAGGCGGATACGGCTTGCGTGTTGCTTTGTCGTGCACCCGAAATAGACGATATTTTTGAAGTGAGCGATTTGGGGCAGGTTATGCCGCCCAAAAGTACCAGTTTTGAACCGAAAATCTTGAGCGGCTTGGTCATGCAAATCCTTTAATTTTTCATCACTTTTCCTCTCCAACCCGAATTCATTTCCACCAACCAATACATTCCTGAAGGCAATTGTTGTACATCAATGGCGGTGATGCCTGAATCCAACGTTTGTGCCTTAACGGTCATCATTTGACCCAAAGAGTTATACAAAACATAACGATTTGAACGGCCTGAGGTGTTCTTTACCCAAAGTTGCGTCGAGGACGGATTGGGAAATACGCTTATAACTTCTTGGCTTACCTCCAAAGACGAATTGGGCGTATTGGAAAACGAAATATCATCAACAGCGATGTCCGATAAATCGGTGGTGCCGCGGGTTGCCCGGAATCGAACTTTGATCACTTGATTTCCATAATTTGCCAATGAAATGGTGGTATCCTCCCACGGAGAAATTTCGGTCATTTGCCGTTGTCCGACCATTCGAAAAACCTGATTCCATGTATTATTGGCAAAGACTTCTACGGCGAGGGCATTCACATTGGCGCCGTAGAGGTGGTACCAAAAAGTTAACTTGGGCGACCAAAGCCCCGTGAAATCCAAACATGGGGAAACCAAATAGGCAATATTTCCCTGGCTTCCCGTTGATCCGTCGGCGAAAGCAAATTTACCCCCACCGGTGTGATCGTTCACTGGGCCGGTAGCCGCCGTGGGGGTCCCAGATCCCGTCACTTTCCAGGTATAAGCGCTACTCGATTCAAACTTCCAGCCATCGGCTAAAATGGGCGACGTTGCCGGACCAAAGGTTTCGGTGGAGGGGAAGTTGGAGAGAAGCACTTTATTGATGCTTCCCCGAACGCTGTCGTTGTAAAAAACAGTATCGCCATTGGCCGCACAAAAGACTTGCAAAGCGTAAAGCTGATTGTTTGGAATGGCGGCCGAGGTTGAAAAGGTGTATTGAATGGTGTCGCCCGGCCCTAAAGTTCTTGGAATGGTTTCGGTAACCGTGGTGGCGCCTTGCAAGAGGTAGTTAACGGAGGGGTTCGTTATCGGTAGGAAGCCGTTGTTTCTAAAAATGGCTTTCACTTTGGCAGAAGTAGGGAATGAGCACGAGGTAAGATTGGGCTCCAAAATGGTAACTGTTTCTAAATCAATCGATGGAGCCGATTCAATGGAAATATCGTCTAGGGCCATATCACCATTAATTCCATTTCCGCGAACGGCCATAAAACGAATTTTGATCAGTTCGTTGGCGAAATTCACCAAATTGATGCTGCGTTTTTGCCACGGACTATTTTGGTTGGTTTGCTGCGCACCTACGATGGAATCGACGGAAACCCACCCGTATCCTTTATTCACTTGAATGATCATTTTTCCAATGCTAGAACCAAAAAAATGGTAGTAGAATGATAGTCGTGGGTTGGTAAGATTGGTAAGATCGAAGCACGGGCTATTCAGATAGGCCACATTTCCAGCCGTTCCGCCCGTGAGATTACTTTCGGCATAAACGTAAGTTCCAGTCACCGTTCCCGTTGTTCGATCGACCAGCGGCCCCGTTCCTGTTCCATAGGTGGTTCCCCGGTTTACAACAAATACATAAGGAGTACCCACCAAAAGCGTTGGCGTCATTTCCCATCCATCGTTCATGCTTCCCTGAAAATTATTCACGTAAGAAGCCGATTCGATGTTATTGAGATACGGGGTACTTCGTGCTTGGTTAAAGATGGTGGCGGAAGCCTGGTTGTTTAAGCTGTCTTGATCGCCAGAGAGTTGTGTAAATGTTTCTAGTTGAATAATGGGCGTTCCCGCTACGGCTAATTTGGTAGAAAATGCATAAACAACGGTGTCGTTGGGGCGCATTAGGGTTGAAACCGTTTCAATAACTGCTGTTCCTCGGTTAACGATGTAACCCACCTGAAAGTTTTGGATGTTGGTTAGACCGGAGTTAACCAACTTGATTTTTACAGTTTCCATCGCCTTGATCCCACATCCCCCAACGGGAGAGTCGATGGATGCCAGGGCAACATCGCGGTTGGGGGTTTCATAAAACTTCAAATCGTCTAAAGAAATATCGCTCAATAATCCATTTCCTCGCTGCGCTCGGAATCGAAATGAAACCACTTTTCCCGCATAAGGGAGCAAATCAACCACTCGGTTCATCCAAGGATCGCCGAGGTTTTGCTTGGCGCCGCTAAGAGAATCAACCCGATGGAATCCCGATCCGGTATCGGCTTCCAAGGTGAGCGTACCCATGTTAACGCCAAAAAGGTAGGCCCAATACGAAAATTTTGGACGAACGACTTGTCGGAAATCAACACATGGGGAAGTTAGGTAACAATCGGGCCCCGTTGAATTGGCCGACGCATTGATGTACGTACCCGATGACAAGCCCGAAGTATGGTCGTAAGGTGCACCGGTTGCGTTGGGGCTTGCTCTTCCTTGCATCACCACCCATCGGTAAGTGTTGAGGGCAACGGGTGTGGTAATCCAACCTGTTGGGGAAACATCTCCCTGATTAAAAGGCACATAAATGGCTTTATCGAAATTTTGCAGGGTTGGAAATTGAAAAAGTGATTGAAGATCGATTCTGCGGAATAGGGTGTCGTTGTAAACGATAGAGTCTTGAGGATGTTGGCAAAACACTTGCAAATCGATTGCGCCAGAAATGGCGAGATTTGCTGGTAATGCAAAACGAATTCGCATCGAGTCACCGGGATTTAAGAAGGCCGTTTGGGTTTGGGTTGTTGCGGTTCCTCCGTTGACTGAAAAACCAAGGTTAAACGATGAAACGGTAAGGGAACCGGTGTTTTTGACCCAAGCGATGACCGGTTCTTGGGTCATCCCACAATAGGCAACCGGCGAATCGATTCGGGTGATGCAAAGATCGATGGCCGAGGTGTTGAATTCCAGTGCACCCAGATCGGGTTGGGTGGCAGAGCGCAGGTTGCCGAGGTAATCTTCGTTAATGGAAGGAAGAGAAATGCCCGCATTGTTGAGGGCCCCAACGGTAGGAACGGGATATCGACCTTGTGAGAGTTGGGCATTCATCCAAAATGATTGCGAGTCAATGCCCAAGGCAGCACTCCACGAGTTGAGGGAATTGTAGGCGATGCCGTTTGAGCCAACTATACCCAAATTTACACCCAATTGCGGAGTGAAATATTGGTTGTGATTGATGTCAGAAGAGTCGAGAAATGGAGTGTTTGAAAGATAAAAGATGTTGGTGCCCGTGGCAATGGACCGATTTGCAGCCGTGTCGAAGTGCAGTACATTGTTGGCAAATGTAAAATTGGAAACCACCTGACCCGAGGCCAACACATAAAACAACCCTGTAACATTGGTTAATCCAGTTTGTCCTAATCGCACATCCATGGTATTGTGGGCAAAGGATAGCTGATCCCGAATTCCACTTCCGGTTGTTTGGGGATAGAAATACAATATTCGGGGAGAAGCGGTATTGACAAAGACCCCCTGAATGAAATTATTGGCGATGGTATTTCCCAAACTTCCCGCATCAATGTTGGTTAGGGAAAGAAGCGTTCCACCAAAATTTCCAGAAAACCGATTTCGTAGAATGCTGAGATCTTCAGATTCTGAAATTTGAATGGCCGTTGAAAACGAGTATAAGGTGTAGGGATTGTTGATGTTGTTTCCCTCAAAACGAAGATTTTTTGTGGATTTTACATCCATGCTCGAGAAATACGTCTCTTCTACCATTCCGTCGAGGATGGATATGTTTTCACTGTTTGCGCCTTGCAATCCTTCGACGGTGATGCCGAAATAACCATGTTTAATTTTGGATTGCACCACGTTGATGCGTTTGCAGGAGGTGATGCCAAGGTTACGATTGTAAGTGCTAAATCCTTGTGGGGATGCTAAAAACGAACAGTTGGTTACGGTTACATCCTCGCATCGCTGAAGAAAAAGGGTGTACTCGTGCAATTGAGAAGGCGTATTTGATTTTTGGAAGGAAAGTTGGTCGATGTAAAGATTTTTGATATCGAAGGCGGTGAGAACCGAACCATTACCGCCATTGGTCAGGACCACATCTCGGTAATTTTGGGTGCTTGAGGCAAGGGTAAGTTGATGCGTTTGAGAACCCGGGAAGGCGTTGAGGGTGAAATTCCCGTTATAGGTTCCCGGGTTGATGGAAAGGATAACATTTCCCGAGATACCCCCGCAGTTGATGCGATCGATGGCCTGTTGAAGTGTTAAAAACGAAGCCGATGTACCGCCAACAGAATAGGTTCCTGCGCTCAGCGCTGGGCAAATGACGGTTTCAAGGGTGTCGTTTGAGGGATTGGCGTCGGGAGAAAGCAAGTTCGGGCGATTGGCCCACGTTTTCAAGACAATGTTTCCTGTGGTTGGAATGGTAATGGAGGTAGAAAAAGTGTGTTGGTACCGATTTCCTGGTGAAATATTATTGGAAATGGTTTGCGTAACCGGTGTTTGATTGTTGACTTGATAACCTACCGATACGGAAGAAATGTTGGTAGCTCCCAAATTGGATATTTCGATTCCCACAGATGAATTCGCCCCGGCAGTGGCAGGTAAATTGGGGGAAATGATTCGATCCATGGAAATATCGGTTCCTGTAGGATTGGTGAAATGGATTCGCATTTGTGGCCGCAGGTTCGAATAGGCGCTATTGAACGTGTTTGCTCCAGCGAGGGTATTGGATGCGCCACCCAGTGCTCTACCCGGAGCGGGATCGTAGTAATAAAAAATGCCATTTCCCGATTGAGCGCCACCAAGGAAAAAAGACGAGAGCAATTTTAACCCACCTCCTGAATAGGGAAATGGGGTGTTGAAGAGGTGGGTTAACCATCCTCCGCCTTGCGCAATCTGGTAATTGCTGTCGGTGAAAACGGTTTGGGCGCCAATAACCTCGGTGTTGAAAGATGTGTTTTGTGGGAAAAAGGAGACGTTTCGTTCGTTTTTCAGGGATAATTGAAAAATATTTGCACCCGATAAACTTCCGCTAAATGGAGCAATTTGAAAATCGATTTGGGTAATGATGGAGCCGGGAGGAATGGCGTTGAGGTCGGCAGCCGTGAGCAAATACGCGAAATTGGAATAATTCATGGTGCTGCTGTTGAACGGCCGATAAAGGGGACCCGATTGGGTAGCATTCAAAACGGCCGTACCTAAGGTTATCGGACTCTGTGCGTTTAGGTGAAACGTTGAAAAAGCAAAAAGTAGCCAAAAAAGGACAGTTCGTTTCATGGTGAATAGTTTTTCAAGTGAAAGGTAATGAACAACTTTTATCTTTGCCCACCAACCCAAGATTAGTTGTACACGTTAAACCTTGGTACTGTACAGCGTCTTACTCAAATACCTTTATTTGTGAAAAAACTACTATTATTTCTTTTTTTAGCGCCCTGGTGTGCTTTCGCTCAGCCGTTCATCATCAAAGGAACGGTGATCGGTGAGGACCAAAAACCCATTTATGGGGCCAATGTTGGTCTTTTTAATCCACGCGACAGTTCCGTAATGCGAGGCACCACCACGAACGAAAAGGGAGAATATACCCTGGAAAGAGGCCGCCCTGGGCCGTTTCTTTTGAAGGTAACCTATCTCGGTTATGCCGACAAAATGCAATCGGGGTTTATTCAAGAATCGCCAGTGGTTGTACCCCCTGTGGTTTTGCAAAGGACTGGAAGAAACTTACCGGGAGTTAGTATCAATACCCAAAACATCACCACCCAAAAAGGTGATACGACGGAAGTGAACGCCGGAGCATTCAAAGTGAACCCCGATGCAACGACCGAGGATTTGGTGACGAAAATGCCTGGGGTGACTATTCAAAATGGCAAAGTGCAAGCGCAAGGGGAAGAGGTAAAGCAGGTTTTGGTGGATGGAAAGCGATTTATGGGCGACGATCCAAGCTCGGTTTTGAAAAACTTACCCGCCGAAATTGTTGACAAAGTACAATTCTTCGACCAGAAAAGCGACCAATCGCTCTTTACAGGATTTAGCGACGGGAATGAAAAGAAAACCATCAATATTGTTACCAAATCACAATTTAAAAATGCCGAATTTGGAAAGTACTACGGTGGTGTTGGAGCTCTGGATCCAGTATTGGACGCCGAAAATGGCCTTTACAAGGCAGGAGCTAGTTTCAATAAATTCAAAGGTGAACGACGCATTACATTACTTGCCCAATCCAACAACATCAATGAACAGAACTTCGCGGTTGAAGACATGATGGGAATGATGGGCGGCGGTGGCGGCGGCGGTCGTGGCGGTGGCGGTGGAATGATGATGATGGGTGGAGGTGCCGCAGGCAACTTCTTCAACGATCAAAAAAGTGGTGTAACGACCACCCATGCCGCCGGAATCAATTACTCCAATAAATTTAAAAAACTGGAAACATCGGGTAGCTATTTCTTTAACTGGAGCGAGACCAACGTAAACTCCGATTTACGTCGTCAGTTTTTTACCACCCAAAGCAACGACGGAATCATTTACAATGAAACCAATGAATCGCGTAACCAAAACATCAATCACCGATTGAATGGGCGGATGGAATACAAAATTGACAGTTTAAATTCTTTCGTTTTCACTCCCCGATTGACCATTCAAGACAATATTTCATCAACGGCACTGGATGGGCAAAATAAACTCCCTATCCGAATTTTAAACAGCTTGAACAATTTGAATGGCTCCAACAATCTTTCTTACAATGCCGCGGCTCCTATTTTGTACCGTCACGGATTTAAAAAGTACGGAAGAACCATTTCGTTGAATGTCTCGCCTTCCATTGTTACGCGAGATGGAAACAGCACGCTGTTCTCGGAGAACAATTTTTACTTGGATTCTTCCGGGGTTATTGGAATTTCAGATACCTTGAATCAGTTTTCAAATTCTACTCGATTGAATGTTGCGCTGAACACCAATGTTACTTATACCGAAGCCCTAGATAGTTTCAATTCGCTCCAAGTTTCGGTTACGCAAAACAACAGCCGCAACGCGTCCGACAAAAGAACGTTCGACGATGCGGCTTTGGGAGCCCCTCCCATTACACTTCTCTCTTCGACCTTCGACAGCAAGTACAATTATACCAACGGTGGAGTTACTTACCGTTACCAGAAAGACAAGCACAATTTCTCGGTTGGCGTTGCAGCACAACAAGCGGTATTGTCGAATTTAGCCACCTTCCCTTACCCCGACACCCTTCGTCAGGTTTTTCAGTCGGTACTCCCCAATATGCAGTGGCAAATCAAGATCGACAAAAACACCAATTTGAGGTTCAATTATACCACGGCAAACAACGTTCCGAGTGTTGATCAACTGCAAGTGGTGGTGAACAATACCAACCCTACCCAGTTGAGTACAGGTAATGCGGGATTAAAACAAGATTACCGTCATAATTTGAACGGCCGATTTAGTTTGAATAACCCCACGAATAACCGAAACTTCTTTTTGTTTTTTGGTGGAAGCGTAACCAACAATGCCGTGGTGAACAATACGTTCATCAACAACACGCCTTTCGATACCACTATTTATGGCATCGAGGTTGGCCGAGGTGCACAATTGGTTCGTCCCGAGAACGTGAATGGCCAATATTCGTGGCGCTCTTTTTTCAGCTACGGTTTGCCGGTGAACAAGATCAAATCGAATCTGAATTTCAATGGTGGTTTTTCGTACAGCCGAAATCCGTCCATCATCAATGGAAAAACCAACTTTTCTGAAACCCCCGCCTATTTTGCTGGATTGGTGGTTACGAGTAGAATCAGCGAGAAAATAGATTTCTCCGTATCATCCAACACAACCTACAGTCAAATTACCAATTCTTTGCAAACCTCGTTGAACCAAACCTATTACAACCAATACAGTAAAGCCAAAGTGAATTGGATGCCTTACAAGGGCTTGGTACTCAATGTAGAAGCGACCCACCAATACAATTCGGGCTTAAGCGCTGGTTTCAATCAGAACTTTGTGTTGATGAATGCCGCGGTGGGATACAAGTTTGGACCACAGCGAGCACATGAAGTTCGACTCAACGGCTTTGACTTGTTGAAACAAAACGTTGCAGTTAGTCGAAATGCTACCCAATCGTATTTTGAAGATGTCCAAACGAACGTTTTAACAAGGTATTTCATGGTGAATTACACCTATACTTTCCGAAAATTTGGAAGCGGCGGCCCTCAAATGCCCGATATGCGCATGCGCATGATGATGGACATGATGCCCATGCCGCGACATTAAGGTTTTAGTTTTTCATTGAACACCACAGGGAGGGTCATTCTTGCTTCAAAAGGATGGCCCTCTTTTTTACCCGGGCTCCAAGGCGGCATGTTTTGTAAAGCTAGTCGTAATATCTGCCGATAAAGCGGATATCCATTGTTCCCAACATCTACTTGTTGGACCCTTCCATTGGTATCGATC
>JAIYBD010000095.1 GCA_027488715.1 Bacteroidota bacterium
AAAAACAACATTTGGCCTCTTTTGAAGATTTTCAAAAATCGGATGACCAAAGGGCGGCTCTTTTTCAAAAACATCCAGCGCAACGCCACGAATTTTTCCAGAATCCATCAGCGCTGGAAGCGATGCCCAATCTAAAACCCCACCACGGCTGGCATTGACCAACCAAAACGGTTGTTGAAATGCCTGCAAAAATTTTTGATTCACCCAAGCCCGCGTTTCTGCCGTTAGTGGAATGTGAAGCGACAAAACCTCGGCATGCTGTGCAATCTCCTCCAAGGTTGCGGGCTGAATTCCAAGCGGAAAATCTTCCTCCGAACGGTACTTGTCGTAAGCTAGAACGGTGCAACCCAAACGGGACAACAACTGCCCCGTTTCCGAACCGTTGTGTCCACATCCTATCAATCCGATGATTTTTCCTTCCAACTCTTCACCCCTGCTTGCCTCTCTTTTCCATTTTTCATGGTGAGCAATAGCAAGGTGAGAGGGAATGATCTTGTTGAAAAGGGCTAAAATCATTCCCAAAACATGCTCTGCCACGGCCCTTCGGTTTCCTTCGGGTGCGTTGAATAGGGCGATGCCACGTTGCCGGCACGCAGTTTCATCGATATTGTCCATGCCAGCACCGGCACGAGCGATGGCTTTTAGTTTTGGCGCTGCATCGAGCAAGGCTGCTGTTACCTGAACTTTGCTGCGGACTACCAAAATTTCAGTATCCGCTAAAACAGAAACGACCGCATCGGAAGGGATTTCCGAGCGGTCGTTGATTTCAAATGCTCCGTTTTTCTCCAATGCTTCTACAAAAGCAGCATGCAAAGAATCAATCAGAGTAACTTTCATTTTCCTAAATAGCCATCTTCCATGGTCCAGTTATTCAAATAACCCGTATTAAAATTACCGGCTCTGAAGTTTGGATCATCCATCATTTTAAGGTGGAATGGAATGGTGGTTTTTACGCCTTCAATAACAAATTCGCTCAAAGCACGCTTCATGGTTTCGATGGCTTCTTCCCGCGTTTGAGCAACGGAGATCAACTTCGCAATCATGGAGTCGTAGTAAGGAGGAATCACATATCCGTCGTAAATGTGCGTATCAACCCGAACACCGTGTCCGCCCGGAACGTGCAAGGTGGTAATCTTTCCCGGACTCGGGCGGAAATCGTTGTAAGGATCTTCCGCGTTAATCCGGCATTCAATGGCGTGCATATTGGGTTCGTAGTTTTTACCAGAAATGGGGATCCCTGCTGCAACTTTGATTTGCTCTTTGATCAAATCGTAATCGATGACCTCTTCCGTAACCGGATGTTCCACCTGAATACGGGTATTCATTTCCATGAAATAGAAATTTCGGTGTTTATCCACCAAAAATTCAATGGTGCCGGCTCCTTCGTAATTCACCGCTTTCGCACCTTTCACCGCAGCATCGCCCATGCGCTGACGCAGTTCGGGGGTCATGAACGGAGAGGGCGATTCCTCGATAAGTTTTTGATGACGGCGTTGGATGGAGCAATCGCGTTCGGAAAGGTGACAAGCGTTTCCGAATTGATCACCAACGATTTGGATTTCAATGTGGCGAGGCTCTTCGATGTATTTCTCCATGTAAATGCCATCGTTACCGAAAGCAGCCATGGATTCTTGGCGAGCGCTATCCCAGTGACGTTCGAACTCTTCATCTTTCCAAATGATTCGCATTCCGCGTCCACCACCACCAGCAGTTGCTTTGATGATAACGGGATATCCGATTTCCTTTGCAAGCTTGATTCCTTCTTTAGCGTCTTTCAACAACCCTTTAGAACCAGGAACCACGGGAACTCCGGCTTCAATCATGGTCGCTTTGGCCGTTGCTTTATCGCCCATTCGAATGATGGATTCGGGTTGTGGACCAATGAATTTAATGCCATATTTTTGGCACATCTGGGCGAATTTGGCGTTTTCTGACAAGAAACCATAACCAGGGTGAATGGCATCGGCATTGGTAATTTCGGCAGCAGCCAACAAACGCTCCATCGACAGGTAAGATTCGGAGCTTTTGGGAGGACCAATACAAACCGCTTCGTCGGCAAACTTCACGTGCAAGGAATCCTTGTCGGCCGTGGAGTAAACCGAAACGGTTTTGATTCCCATTTCGCGGCAGGTGCGAATAATACGCAAGGCAATCTCGCCTCGGTTAGCAATCAGAATCTTTTTAAACATAATCGGATGGATTAAGAAGGATCAACCAAAAACAATGGCTGTCCATATTCTACGGGAGATGCATTATCAACCAATACCTTTACGATACGGCCTTTCACTTCCGATTCAATTTCATTGAATAGCTTCATCGCTTCAACAATACAAACCACTTTACCTGGTTCAATGAGATCTCCAACACTTACAAACGGATCTTTGTCGGGTCCAGGAGTACGATAAAATGTTCCAATCATTGGAGAGGTAACGGTAAGGTAATTGGCTTCTGCAGCAGGTGCGGAGGCCACAGGAGCTGCAGCGGGTGCGGGAGCTGCTGCAGGTGCAGATGCTACAGGAGCAGCAACCTGAACCGGCATGGGCGCAGCAACAACTTGAGCTACAGGGGCCGGTGCATTGGCTTTGATGCTCAATTTGAATCCGTCTCTTTCCAATTCAACTTCGTTAACACCAGATTTGGCGACGAAGCGGATTAATTCTTGGATTTCTTTAATATCCATAGTGGTTATTTTTAGTCTTTAACACGTTCAATATAGTCCCCAGTGCGGGTATCAATTTTAATGGTTTCATCGGTTTCGATGAAAAGGGGTACACGTACATCGGCTCCGGTTTCCAATTGAGCCGGTTTCGTAACGTTCCCCGATGTTGAGTTTCCTTTGAATCCAGGCTCTGAATACGTTACTTTAAGAACAACGTATTGAGGGAGTTCAACAGTCAAAATGGAATCATCATCGGTTTTAATTTGTACAATACACTCTTGGCCTTCTTTCAAATACTGGGGAGCATTGATTTGCTCTTCTTCCACCGAAATTTGCTCGTAAGTGTCCGAATTCATGAAATGATGGGTGGTGCCTTCCTTGTACAAAAACTGGAAGTTGTGCGTTTCAATCCGCACCACATCGATGGTGTGGCCCGAAGGAAAGGTGTGCTCTAACGTTTTTCCTGTTCGAACACTCTTGATTTTTGTTCGCACGAAAGCAGGGCCTTTGCCTGGTTTTACGTGCAAGAATTCAACCACCTGATAAATATCATTGTTGTGGTTGATGCAAAGACCGTTTTTAATGTCTGCCGTTGTTGCCATAAATGTTTATTTTGAATCATAGGCCCACTTGAGGTAAATGGCACCCCAGGTAAACCCGCCGCCGAAGGCAGCTATGATAATGTTATCTCCTTTTTTGAGTTTTTTCTCGTATTCATGAATCACAATAGGGATCGTACCATTCGTGGTATTTCCATATTTGTGAATATTCAACATCACTTTTTCCGGACCAATTCCCATGCGGGAAGCCGTAGCATCAATGATTCGTTTGTTGGCCTGGTGAGGCGCCAAGTAAGCAACATCTTCCGCAGTTAAGTGATTTCTTTCCATGATTTCAGCGGCAACATCGGCCATGCGAGTCACAGCAAATTTGAAAACCACCTGGCCTTCTTGGTAAATTTTGTGTTCGTTACGTGCCACGGTTTCTGCGGAGGCCGGGCGCAAGGAACCTCCTGCTTTTTGGTGCAGGTGCTTAACCCCTTGTCCGTCCGAACGCATGATACAATCGATGATTCCATTTTCGTCTTGGCTGGGTTCCAAAAGAACTGCTCCTGCACCATCGCCAAAAATAATTCCCGTAGTTCGATCGGATAAATCAACAATGCTCGACATTTTATCGGCACCCACAACAATGATTTTTTTGTACATGCCCGCTTCAATCAATTTAGAAGCCGTGGTCAAAGCAAAAAGAAATCCAGAACAGGCAGCGCTAATATCGTACCCGCCTGCATTAACCATTCCCAGATTTCCGGTAACCAAATTGGCGGTTGCTGGAAACAACATATCGGGAGTAGCAGTAGCTACAATAAGAAATTCAACTTCTTCGGGCTTGGTACCTGTTTTTTCTAAAAGCCCTTCAACGGCCTTGGTCGCCAAATAAGAAGAACCGGTGTTAGGTTCCTTTAGTAAGCGACGTTCTTTGATGCCGGTTCGGGTTGTAATCCACTCATCGGTGGTATCCATGAGGGTTTCTAACTCTGCATTGGTTAAAACGTAATCGGGAGTCCAAGAATGAATTCCTGTAATAGCAGCTTTTATTCCACTCATAGTTATTCAAATAATAAGCAAAGTTCGTAAAAAAAAGGGAAACCCCAATCCACAATTTTTACTGAAAGGCCGTTTCAATTTTTTCCCTCAACTGATGTTGAGCCATGTGGTACCCTTGAGCAATCATATTTCCGATGGCTATGGCAGAAGAACTACCATGACCAATAATCACATTACCATTGACTCCGAGAATGGGGCTTCCTCCGTAAATCTCGTAATTCAATTTTTTAAAAAAGTCGTCTTCTATTTTTCGCAGGCGAATCATGCGATAAAACGATTCAGCCAATTTCAACATCACATTCCCCGTAAATCCATCGGTAACCATCACATCCACCTCCGAACTAAACATATCTCGGCCTTCAATATTCCCAACAAAATCAAAAAGATGATTATCTTTCATCAATTTGTTGGCGGCCTGACACAATAGACTTCCCTTCTCTTCTTCTTCTCCGATGTTGATAAGGCCCACTTTCGGCGAATCGATTCCCAAAACCGTTTTCGCATACCAGTGTCCCATGATTCCAAATTGAAACAGGTAATCGGGTTTGCAATCGGCATTCGCACCAACGTCCAACAACAAGCCAACTTTCCCATTTTCGCGGGGAATGGCTGAAGCAATGGCCGGGCGGATAACTCCAGGAATGGTTTTGACCGACATCATCGCTGCGGTCATCATCGCACCGGTATTTCCGGTCGAAGCAAATGCATCAATTTTTCGGGCCTTCAAATCGGCAAATCCACGAACGATGGAAGAATCGGTTTTCTTCATCACCGCCTTGGCAGGATGTTCTCCCATTTCAATGGATTCGGTGCAATGCTCAAACGTAACTTGTTCGGGAAAACCGAAGGAATCTACCACATTTTGGTGATCGTTCATGTTTCCATACACCACCACCTCGGCCGATAATCCTAAGCCTATAAATGCGTTTAGGCCCTCCAGCACACGCTGTGGACCTAAATCGCTGCCCATTAAATCGAGCCCGATCCTCAATGGATTAACCGTTTGTTTCGTCGGTGGTTTCTTCGGAAGAAGAAGCACCATTGTCAATCAAAACGCGACCACGATAGTAAACTTTACCGTCGTGCTGGTGAGCGTGGTGACGAAGGTGATACTGTCCAGTGGTTGGATCAACCGTTAATGAAGGAGCAGTAGCTTTGTAGTGCGTGCGGCGCTTGTTACGGCGCTGTTTGGAAATTCGACTTTTGGGATGTGCCATGGTCTTTTATTGTCTTTATTTCAGTTTTTTAAGTGCTTCCCAACGAGGATCGACAACATCTTGATCGTCCATCTTCTCGTTGCTTTCTCCTTGAATGAGTTTTTCCATTTCTGGATCGCAGGTTTGCTTGATGGTTTCACAGGTGAATCGCATGGGCAAGCAAAGCGCAATCATTTCATAAATGGGTTGAGATAGATTCAATTCCAGAATGTCCATCGGCAATCGGATGATTTCATCGTCGGTTTCTTCCACGGCATCGATGGGATGCAATTCGAAAAACAGGCGTTCTTCCGCTGCGATGTTCAACCGACCCAGTTCCAAGCACCGAACACAGGTTTGTTCTACCCAGCCTTTCAAGGAAAGGCGAATGTCGAACTCCCGTTCTTTTCGATCCATTTCGGCATGAACCGAAACGTTTCCTACTTGGATTTGAGCATGTTCAAATGCCGAAAAGAAAGAATCATCAACGGAGAAATCAAACTCATGAATTCCCAGTCGCTGGCCCGATATCCGTATGTTGAACGATTGATCCACCACCATTTATTTCAAAGAGGATTGCAAAGGTACACTTTTTTTCGAAGTTCACCAACACCTTATCCACAGATGCTCAATTATTCTTCTTCTTGTTTTCCTTTTTTCTTAGGAATGAGGGGATTGGCCTCCAAAGAAAGTTGCTCCTTGCGTTTTTGATAAATATCCATGGCCGTGAAAACCGCCTCTCGGAATGATTGTTCGCTGGCAAGACCTTTTCCGGCCAAATCGTAACCTACTCCATGGTCGGGAGAGGTGCGAATGGCCGATAAACCCGCTGTAAAATTCACACCGGAATGAAAATTCATGGCCTTAAAGGGCGTTAAACCTTGATCGTGGTACATGGCCAAAATGCCATCAAACTCCCGAAATTGGCCAGAACCAAAAAAACCATCGGCAGGATAGGGTCCTAAAGCGACCATCTTTTCTTCCATGGCTTTGCGCAACGTTGGTCGCAACAACGACTCATCCAACTTGCCAATAACGCCTTGATCTCCCGCATGGGGATCGATGCTTAATACTGCTATCTTGGGTAGTGAAATTCCGAAATCTTGAATTAAACTGCGGTGCATGATGCGCAACTTTTCAAGGATAAGATCTGAGGTGAGTTTTTGCGCTACTTCTTGCAATGGAATATGGCCGGTAACGGTTCCTACGCGCATCACATCGGAACACAACAACATCAAAGGAGCACCGCCGAACGCCTGAGCCAAATACTCGGTGTGGCCCGCAAACGAAAATCCTTCTCCTTGAATATTGTGTTTGTTGATCGGGGCCGTAACCAAAACATCCACCAATCCATTTCGTACATCGGCCGCCGCAGCTTGAAGCGACAATCGCGCCAAACGGCCCCCTTCCGGAGTTTCCTTGCCAAATTCAACGGTAAATTCATCAGGGGTTACCGAGAAAACATTGAGTTTCCGAGGCTGAGCTTGATCGATGCTCGTGATGTGCTGAAGCGGGATTTCGATGTTCAACGCCTTTCGATGAAAGGACACGACTTTCGAAGAACCGTACAAAATGGGAATCATTTTTTGAAGCATTCGGGGGTCTTTGAATGTTTTCAAAACCACTTCCACCCCAATTCCATTCATGTCGCCCATTGAAATTCCAACCTTCATCATACCTGCTGATTTTGCACAAAGGTACAACGCGATTTTTGGGTTTTCTTGCAACCTTCGGCCAAGTTCACATCTAAACGTTTATATTTGTAAAACAATCGTTATCCTATGAAAAAACCGCAAATCCTTGGATTTTTACTCCTTCTATTGCTTTCAAAACCTATTTTTTCCCAGTATCAGTTGGGTTTTTACAATTCCAATTATGGGGGTGTATCCAGCATTCGTGCCAATCCTGCTAATACCGCCGACAATCGCATGAAGTTCCAATTGAACCTCTTCAATGTCGGATTTAATTTCTCCAATAATTACCTGGTTACAGAAACTCCATATTCATTTTACGAAATTGCCAAAGCCGGAATCACGAACCCCACAGCCATTACCGATTCTTTCAACGGAGCTCCTGTTTGGCAAGATTCCTATTTGAAAGAAGTGCTTAACGGAAAAGATAAAACCGTGAACATCTCCAACGACATTATGGGTCCCGGCTTTTTTGTTGGATTGGGAAAAAACTTTGGTTTGGCTTATTCCAACCGCATTAAAACCACCATTCAGTTGAATGGCATGAACGAATCCCTGGTTCGTTTAGCACGATATAGTTTAGATTTTCCTGATTTGAATAATGAATTCCACGCCGATGCCAAATTTGGCCTCATGATCAACAGCTACGCCGAAAATGCACTGTCGTTCGGTGGCGTTATTCTCAACAAAGAAAAACACTTTTTGAGAGGTGGAGTAACTGTAAAATCGCTCGCGGGTATTTATAA
>JAIYBD010000099.1 GCA_027488715.1 Bacteroidota bacterium
CACGGGTTTTCGAGCGGGATTTAGCGGAAGAGGTTTGTCGAGACAACGCATCAAACCGAATGTCATGGCTTTGGGTGCTCGAACGCCATTGCTCAATCACAATGGAAACCCCAGTACCGGCTCGGGAACCTCGTTTAGTGGACCGGTGATTGCCGGTGCAATGGCGTGTTTGGTTCAAGCATTTCCTCAAAAAAACAATTGGGAATTGATGAAAGCCGTTGAAAAAAGCTCCAGTCAATTTCAAAATCCCGACACCTTGATGGGGTACGGAATTCCCGACTTTGGGAAGGCCTATCAAGCGTTAAACCAATGGAACAAGTACTTTCCGAAAGATCAGGATTTCTGTTTGGTGTTCCCGAATCCGGTTGGCATAAACTCGAGAATTGTTTTCAAAGAGGCGTATGCATCGGTAACTCTGCGTTTGTGGGATAGCCGAGGTCGATTGATCAAACAATGGAACATTGCCAACCAAATGAGTGAAGATTTATCGTGGATCGCTCAATTGCAGCAAGGCGCCTACTTTTTGGATGTAGAAACGGAATTGCTGCAAACCCGAATTCGATTGGTTCATTAATCAACCACAACGATTTTTTTCGTCTCGAAAAATTCTTCGTTAAAATAATCGGAAATGGAGGTGATGGAGGCATTCCATCCGCTTGTTTCAATTTCTTCGTTCAAGTCGCCTCCCTTCAAAAAAACGTATTTTCCGTCGTTAGCGATGAGGTGCTCCGTCCAATTTCGCAATTCCACCATTTGAGCTACTGCCCGACAAGTGATGGCATCGTACTTGGATTTTAGGGTTTCTACCCGAATGGCTTGGGCTTCTACATGGTCCAATTCTAGGGCATCAGCCACCCCTTGAACAACCTTGATTTTTTTGGCGATGCTATCCACCAAATGGAATTGTTTATCGGGATAATAAATGGCTAGCGGAATGCCCGGAAATCCTCCACCGCATCCGAAATCCAAAACGGTATTTCGATCTTCCAAGACCCCCAATTTTGCGATGGCTAAACTGTGAAGAACGTGGTGGACGTAAAATTGGTCGATATCTTTTCTCGAAATAACATTGATTTGAGCATTCCAAGTTTCGTACAACGATTTTAGTTGGTCGAACTGCTCTTTTTGACGATCAGATAAATCGGGAAAATGATGGAAAATGAGATCAACGCCCTGCATTACCAATCGGTTTTTTTGCTGAACCAACCGTCCATGGTGAAGTAAACGTGCAACATGGGAAAGATAAATTCTAAAACGGGGAAAAGGTAAGGAATGCGCTTTTCGCCGACTTTTAATGCCATTTTTGACATGGAAATCCAGCGAATGAGGAAGGTGATTCCCCAAACGCCTAAGGCAATATAGGCGAAGGTGGCGTTGTTTTCTTTCAAGAGCAAATACGGGAATGCAAAAACAAAAAACAACAATCCAAAATACCAAGAGGCCGTGCCCCATCCGAGAAACAACTTATGGCTGGTTTTGTACCATTTGCTGGTGCTGGCATGCCTTCTTTTTTGACGCATCCAATGGTTGAAATCTTCCTTAGGTTTGGAGATGGTCATGGCCGATCGGTTGAGGACCAATCCTACATTGGTTTCTGTTGCGGCCATGTTTACGAATAAATCATCGTCGCCCGATGGGTGGTGAATGTGTTTGCTAAATCCTTTTTGTTCGTAGAAAAGCGATTTGGTGTATCCCAAATTTCGTCCAACACCCATATATGGAATACCTGCCAAGGTAAAGGAGAAATAATTGAGGGCTGTTAATACGGTGTCGAACTGAATAAGGAGATTGAGGAAATTCTTCTGTTTTTTGTAGCTTCCGTAGCCGAGAACGATGCGTTTCCCGTTGTTGAAACCGGCGTTCATCTCCCGCAGCCAATGCTGGCTTGCCGGACGGCAATCGGCATCTGAGAAGACCAAATACTCGTTTTTCGACGCTTTGATCCCGTAGAAAAGGGCCAGTTTCTTTCCGCGTCGATACTTCTCGTTATCTTGAACTTCGGAAATGCGCAAGTGGGGATAGTGGGTTTGCAGTTGCTCCAAAATAACCGATGTAGCGTCGTAAGAACCATCGTTCACCACCACAACCTCGTAACTCGGGTAATCTTGATTCAAAAAATACTGCAAATTATCATGCAAATTTTCGGCTTCATTTTTAGCCGCAATGATGATAGAGATTGGACGAAATTCCGTTTGTCCTTCGCTAGAAGTGGAGAATCCCCACGATCTGATCCAGAAGTAAACAACAAAAAGAAGGTGGAGTCCCAAGGGAAACACCACTAAAAACAAGATTATTTCTGCATGACTAAATCCAAACACCGCGATTTCCTTTTTTTCAGGGTTATTTTTGCAACAGCGAAATTACCTTCAATTTCACTTAAAGTTATTTTCAAGTTTTCAACGAATGGATTTTTTTGAACTTCAAGCTACCGATTCTCAATCCCGTGCACGGGCTGGGGTGATTCATACCGATCATGGCGATATCTTAACTCCCATCTTTATGCCCGTGGGTACCATTGGTTCGGTGAAAGCGGTGAAACAGGAGGATTTGGAAGATTTGGTCAAAGCCCAAATTATTTTAGGAAACACGTATCACCTTTATTTACGTCCGGGAATGGATTTGATGAAGCAATACGGCGGTTTGCATCGGTTCATGAATTGGGAACGCCCCATTTTAACCGACAGCGGTGGATATCAGGTTTTTTCCTTGGCCCACCGTCGGAAAATTAAGGAGGAAGGAGTTACGTTTGCCTCGCATATCGATGGAAGCAAGCATTTGTTTACACCTGAAAATGTGATGGAAATTCAAACCGCTATCGGTTCTGATATCATGATGGCCTTCGACGAATGTCCGCCTTATCCGGCAGAGAAGAAGTACGTGGAGCAGTCGATGCACCTTACTCACCGGTGGTTGAAACGATGCATTGCTCATAAAGCAACGCTTGAGCCGTTGTACGGACATCGGCAATTTTTGTTTCCGATTGTTCAAGGAGGGGTACATGCCGATTTGCGGGCTGAAAGTTGCAAATTTATTGCCGATCAAGGTCAGCCCGGAAACGCCATCGGCGGACTTTCGGTGGGTGAACCTACGGAAATGATGTACGAGATGACGGAAATTTGTACGGATATTCTTCCCAAAGATCGTCCGCGCTATTTGATGGGGGTTGGAACGCCTGCAAATCTGTTGGAATGCATCGAGCGCGGCATCGATATGTTTGATTGCGTAATGCCTACCCGAAATGCTCGGAATGGAAATTTGTTTACCCGTCAGGGCATCATCAATATCCGCAATAAAAAGTGGCAAAATGTTCAGGAACCCATTGATGCCCTTAGCGATTTGCCTTTAGATCATCGGTATTCGCTAGCCTATCTTCGGCATTTGTTTGCCGCCGAGGAGATGTTGGGCCCTATGATTGCTTCCATCCATAATTTGGCGTTTTACCTGTGGTTGGTGGGCGAGGCTAGAAAGCACATTTTAGCCGGCGATTTTGTTGCGTGGAAAAACAGTATCTTGCCTCAGATTTCTCAAAAATTGTAACCTTGTTTAAAATCCTCGATCGATATATCCTTCAGAAATTCATTGGAACCTTTGTGTTTCTGATGTTTTTGTTGATTTTGATTTTCTTGATTTTCGATCTTTCCGAGAATATAGATAAATTTTTATCGAGGAATGCCCCGGTTGAGGAGATTGTGTTCGATTATTATTTGAACTCCATACCTTTTTATTTGTCGTTGGTTTTTCCGCTTTTTGTATTTCTTTCGGTGATTTTTTTTACTTCGAAAATGGCGAATCGAAGCGAGATCATTCCCATCCTTGGAAGTGGAGTGGGTTTGTGGCGTTTGGCTCGGCCGTATTTGGTGGGTTCGGCCATGATTGCTTCATTTTTCTTTGTGATGATTGGGTATGTTTTGCCTCCAGCCAACAAGAAAAGAATGGATTTTATGACTAAATACGTTCGTGATGGGGTGTATTTAACGGGTAGAAATGCTCATTTGCAAATTGCTAAGGGGAAGTTTATTTATTTTGAAAGTTTTCAATATCCCGATTCGGCTGGGTTTCTTTTTTCGTACGAGGAAATTGTTGGGGGGAAGTTGAAGCGTAAGTTTTTTGCCGATCGGTTGCAATGGGATGCTAAACGGCAGGAGTGGAAAGCCGATCAATATTATTGGAGGATTTACCTGCCGCAACGGAAGGAGCGGATTGAGCGAGGAGCGACTACTTGGATTAAGATTCCATTGCATCCCAACGATGTGGGGCGAAGTTTTGAAGGAGAGGATATTTCAACGCTAACGACGCCTGATTTGAAGAAATTTATTGCGCTGGAGGAGTTGCGGGGTAGGGAAGTGTCTTACCTGAATTTTGAGGTTTGGAAGCGTTTAACAGCGCCGGCAACAACGTTGGTATTGACCTTAATCGGTTTGGCGCTTTCAGCCAGGAAGAAGCGGGGAGGCATTGGATTGAACTTGGCGGTAGGTATTGGATTGTGTTTTTCCTACATTTTGTTGGACCGATTTTCATCGATTTTTGCGGCAAATAATGATTTGCCAGTGGTACTTGCGGCTTGGATTCCAACCGTTTTTTTTGGAATTGTTGCTTATTTTCTTGTTCGTTTTGCACCTAAGTAAATTACAAAGTCAGTTGGCCTTGCATGGCATTGTCTTCATTTGGGGATTCACAGCCATTTTAGGAAAATTGATTGATTTGCCGTCGGAGCAATTGGTGTGGTGGAGAATGGGATTGGCATGGGTAGGGTTATGGGTGATTGGGAAGTTTTTACACGCCCATTTATCAAATCCGAAGAATCGGTGGAAGGTTTGGGGTGTTGGAGTGTTGGTTGCATTGCACTGGCTTTGTTTTTTTGAGTCAGCCAAAGTTTCTAACGTTACCGTTTCGTTGTTGGGCTTGAGCTCTTCGGCCTTTTTTACGTCGTTACTGGAACCGTATATTTTAAAAAGGCCGATTGATCGAAAGGAAGTTTTTTTAGGATTAATCACCGTTTTAGGAATTTTTTTAGCTTTTCCTTTTGATCATCCGGGGAATTTAGGCCTGGGGTTGTTGTATTCATTTGGAGCTTCCGTATTTGGAACGTTATTCAGTACGATCAATGGACTTTTGAAGCAAGAAGAATCGGCGGCGGCCATTGCCAAGCACGAGTTTTTGGGTGGATTTTTGGTTTTGACCATCTTCCTCATTTTTCTTGACCCATCCATGAAGTTTGTGTCCGTTCCTTCGTGGGGGAATATGAAATATTTATTGATTTTAAGTTGGATTTGCACCAGTTTTGCCTTTTTAGCCAGTGTTTATTTATTGAAGTATCTTACGCCTTTTACGGTAAATCTTACCGTGAATTTGGAACCCGTTTACGGAATTTTGATGGCCTTGATTATATTTCATGAGCATGCTATGTTAACTCCCATGTTTTATGGGGGAGCGGCAGTGGTGATGGTTTCTGTGTTGTTGAATGCGTGGTTTAAAAGGAAGAACCAATGGGTTGAAGAAGAAGTAGAGATCTAGGAACTTAGTTTGTTCAAAATAGAGTTTTTTCGAAATAGGTTTTTAAAAAAAACTTTTAGGGTAAAAATGAAAGTGCCATTACCCTGGTTAACATCAAACAATGTAGAAATTAAACTTTTTCTGGATGGGGCAAATTCTCGCCGATTTTCTAGGATGCTTGTTTGGACAAACCCAGGTATCGCCAAACCCTATTCGGGCGTTTTATGACAAGTTTCGGGCTTCAATTTTTTGAATAAAATTGAAATTTGGAAGCAAAAAAAAGGTTTCGGCATAAAAAAGGGTAGGATTCCATAAAATTTCGGCTAACCATGTTGAAAATGGGGATCGCCTATTCCCTACTAGATACCTTAGAGATCTCTCAACGACCACACTGCGTTCTTTAAAGAAATCTGGGACTACGTCTCACCCCTCCCCGGAAGTAAAGTTAGGGGTTAGAGCCGTTTCAACCGTTTCCAATTTTTTTAAAGATGGCCATATGGTTGACAACAACATAAGAAAATAACCAAGGTTTGAAGCAAACCCCAAAAAGAAAATCAAAAACGGGGACTAACGTCCAACCCCTCTCCGGAAGTAAAGTTATGGTATAGAGCCGTTTCAATCGTTTCCAATTTTCTTTAAGATA
>JAIYBD010000167.1 GCA_027488715.1 Bacteroidota bacterium
CTTTCCAACGACACCAATTTCACCTACTTAACGGCTTCAACGGCCTATCCTGTTTATACCCAAACATACATTCAAGCCTCCCAAACCAATGCACGTTTTCGAATTAGTTTAGATACCCTCGGCGCCGGAACAAGGTACCGCCGATTTGCATCAAGTCCATTTCGTAGCATTGGAAATATCCCTTCTACCGGTGTTCACGACACTTTACGTCACCCCAACCAAACCCCATATTGTATTGTAAGCACCTATGCCTCCAATTACACCAATAATCGAATTTTAATCGAACACGAAATTACCTATCTGAATCCCGCAGGATTAAAAACGCCCTTGTATCGATTTGAAGCAACCGGAAGCGGTTCGTTTCATTTGTGGACCGAGGATGGAAGAATGGTAACAAATACAACCATGATTGGAAGAGCATTTCCAGATTCTTCAAAATATCGCCGACCCGATGATCGGCACAACATGGCCGGCTATTTCAATTGTGCAAGGGATTTGATTGCCGTAGCCAATTACACTGCCCGATCAGCCTGGATTCCATGCGGTACAACAGCCGATCAATCCTTGGGACAAATTGCGGGAACCATTTCATTCAATAGTAGTTATGGTCCCAATACAGATGGATTTCAAAAACCCGATATTGGTGGAGCAGGCGATAATACCATGGGAGCTCGTTCTAGCAACGTACCAACACCCGACAATCGCGCTACGCTGGGTTGTTTCCATCGTCGTGCGCGGGGAACTAGCAACGCTGCGGCTGTTATCACGGGAGCTTTATGCCTCTACTTTCAAGCCCATCCCACGGCGGGGTGGTACACCATCAAACAAGATCTTACCCAAACGGCCATTCGAGATGGATTTACGGGTACCACCCCGAATTCACTTTGGGGATACGGCAAGCTAAACGCAATGGCTTTTGTGGAAGCCGGACAAAATCGTTCTTGCCGAAACCTGCAGGGCGTTTCGAGGTTAAAAATTCAGGTAAATTCAATCAAGGATTCCATTTGTTCGGGAGAAAACTTAAACCTTTCAGCTGCTGCCCAAGGAAATCAACTGACGTACCAATGGTTAAATGGAGGAAGTACCTCCAACGCCATTCAAGTTCAACAACCTGGTTCCTATCGCGTCATTGTGCATGATGCCACAGGTTGCACCGATACTTCTGCAGCAAAAGTGATCTACAGCAAACCCGGTTTTGTTGGAACGATTACCGGAACCAACAAACGCATCGGTTCCCAAATGCAATTAACTTCCTCGGCAGCAAACTGGGAATGGCAATTTTCAAGTGGAAGTGTATTTTCAACCTTACCGGGATCTGTAAACCAACGAAATTGGATAGCTACCCAAAACGGCTATTATCGAACAGCCTTATTTCACCCCAACGGTTGCACTTCCTATTCCGATACATTTATTATTTCTGCTCCTCCATCGGGCCAATACGATTGGGTGATGGGGTTAAACTCCAATTCAAGAGCCCGCATTACGCACCTACAAGCTTATGGCCATCAGCTCTTTTGGGCGGGAGTTTACGAAGATTCACTTTCTATCGGTTCAACGGTTTACCGAAGTAAGGGTCCCCGCAAATCCAATGCTTTTTTGATGTCGACCGATTTGGCGGGGAATTTCATCTGGTTCCAAGAATTATCGGGTATTTACGATGAGGAGTTCACTAGTTTAGCTGTTTCTCCTCAAGGGAAATTATGGGCAGCGGCAAAATTCAAATCCAGTTTTACCTATGCCCAAATCACCACATCCAACCAAAGTTCCATTAACCAAAATTGTGTTTTGATGGAAATTGATAAATCCTCAGGAATAGACTTTAAGAGATGGATTTTACCCGGAAATTCTAACCGAAGAATAACCTCCATCGTTTGTGATAGTTCTGAGAATATTTATTTAGGCGGATGGTACAATAATCAGATTCTCAGCCACTTTAGCTCTGGAGGATTTGATCTTTTCATTGCAAAAATCGATTCAAATTTTCAGCTAGGATGGTCCAAATCAGAAGGAGGGGTAGGCCAAGATGTTTGTACCCAGATTTACCACCAAAACGGGAAAATTTTTGGAACGGGATATTTGGGGGCGATGCGAACCCCGGGTGCATTTGGTTTATCCTCATCAGGTACCTACAACGGATTGTTTTTTGAATTGAACGCGTTAACAGGAAATGTAGTAGGAGCTGAAAACATGGGTGGAAGTGGATTGGAATACGGTTGGGCCCTAACAGGGAATGGAAAGGATAAAGTTTGGGTAACGGGGTCGATGACGCGGGATTTGATCCTTCGAAATCAACGTTTTTCCAACGCAACGGGCGAAGATTTCTTCGTTTCGGAATGGAATACATCCCTCCGAAATTGGAATTGGGTTCGACGCAGTTCTTTAGGTGGAAATGAACGCATCACCCATCTTCAATACGCTCAAAATCAACTTTTTTTGGGCGGTTATGTTGGAACTCAGTTCCAATTTGACCAAGTGAATACCGCATCTCCCAATGGAATCAACGGGATTGTAGGAAGCATCGACACCTTGGGTAATGCGCTTTGGTGGTTGCGCCCAAATCCGTCGGCGGGAAATTTAGCAACCGCGTTTGGGGCGCATCAGAATAAATTTTATTTCGGTGGATACCAATCGGGAAGCACGCAATATGGCACCCACGTAAAAACGCAATCCAACCCATTGGTGGCCATTATTGGTGCTACTTCTCAAACCAACAATACCGTTCAAAATCTTACCGAGGCATTCCGTTTTCAGCCTCAATCCGTCGAAATCTTCCCTCCCTACCTCTTGGAAAACGGAATTCTATCCTTCCTCGAATCGGCACCGAGTTCCATTTCTATCAACCACCAAAATCCGCAATCGGGCAGTTGGCAAGTTCCTTTATTTTACCCAACCCGAAACATAGAGGCAAGGTGGATAAACGGTGCGTTTTTTCAATTGAATTTCGAAGAATCTTCGATCAAAAAACCAACGACCATCGATTGGGACGGAACTCAGTGGCATGCCCAAGCGCCAGCAACCTGGAAAATTTATAACCTTCAAGGGCAAGTCGTTTTTTCGGAAGATCAACCTCGTCATTCCCTTCAACCTCCTTTCCTTTCAAACGGAATATATTTGGTAGAAGTCACTTGGTTGGATGGATCAAAAACCCATCAAAAATTTAGTTTTGGGCGATGAGGGAACTCTCCAATGACGTCTTGATCAAAACCTATTGCCAAGAACAAAAGGTTGATGCCCTTGCGGAATTGATGCGAAGAGTGTTGCATCTTTCCATGGGAATATCCATGAAATACCTCAAAAACAAAATGGACGCCGAAGATTTGGTGTCGGACTTGTACTTAAAATTGCAGATAGATCTCTGTCGTTTCAACATTTTGGATTTTCCCGCATGGGTAAGCATGGTCACCAAAAACATGGCCTTGTCGGTTTTAAGAAGTAAGTCGCGAAAACCTTTGGAAGAATCTTTGGAGAATTTTGTGGAAATAGGCAGCACCGATCATCTGTTGGAAGTGGAAGAAAAAGAAGCCTTGCTTTTGTGTTTGGAAGAATGCCTTGAACAATTGCAAGGAAACCAAAAACGCTGTGTTTCCCTTTTCTTTTTGGAAAACAAATCGTACACCGAAATTCAAGAAATAACCCAAATGGATTTCAAATCGGTGAAAACCCATCTTCAAAATGGGAAGCGGATGCTTCGATTGCTGATGGAAAAAAGGAGGAACTCATGAAAGAACGAAAATCTTTTTTACACCGTGCCTCGCAGCAATCGCTTTCTACTTCCTACGAAAAAGAAGCCGCTGATGGATTGGATTACCTCGGAAACGAAGAGGAAATTGAAACCGCCTTGAACGACTTGGAAAAGAAACTGGGCATTTCGTCCAGCAAAAACAAGAATTTAACTTGGATGTGGGTAGCGGCGAGTTCGGTATTGGTGGTTTCCGCAACGGTTGTTTGGTTCTCAACCCGGCCTGTTCCTGCCGAAATCGTGGCTCAAACCCAACAAAATTCAGAAGAAAAAAAGGTTCAGAATCAACCCAAATTCGGAAAAGACTCTTCATCTGCTGTTCCCATGAAAAAAATCGATCCTCCAAAGATCGCGAGTTACGAGGATGACATCGTTCCGACTGAAAATACTACCTTTAAAGAGGAAAGCCCTCCAACCGAAAGCGTAGCCATGGGCCAAGCTCCTCCATCTCTTGGC
>JAIYBD010000267.1 GCA_027488715.1 Bacteroidota bacterium
GCAGCTCGTGAAAACGGTATTGATGGAACTGTCATCGTGCAGTTTACCGTTGATCGCACTGGCGACATCAAAGATGCACACGTGGTTCGTAAAGTTCACCCTTTGTTGGATGATGCTGCCATGTCGGCCATTAGGAAAATGCCCAACTGGGCAGCTGGTAAACAAAACGGTAAAGCTGTTTCAGTTTTAATTAACTTGCCATTCCGTTTCGGAATTAAAGAATAAATCCACTTGGAAGAGCCGGGATCAACTACGAAAACCATTCGTCGGGTGACCCGGCTTTTTCTTTGGGTGGCCATTGTGGCCTATGCTGGAATCGGAATTTTTTGCCTGATTTCAGCTTCCAAATTTTCACAACCTGAATTGGCCTATCTTTTGGGAACCGCATGTTTGGGAATGTCCATCTTCCGATGGATTCGATTGAAAAATAAAAAAGAAAATGCGTAAGCTCGGAATCCTTTTTCTGCTTTTGGGAGCAGCCTGCTCCAACGGAGAAAAGAAAAATCAACCGTCAGACACTCCAACAACAGGAGTCCTTTCGTTGATTGCTGATGCTGCTTACCAACCCATCATCGACTCGGAAATTAGCGCATTTACCGTTCAGTATTCTTACGCCGAAATTCGACCTAAATACCTCACTGAGGTAGAGTCATGGAAGCAATTCATGAACGATTCAGCTAAAGTAATCGTTTCTTGCCGAAAACCATCGGCCCAAGAAGAAAAGTACCTTCGAAGCATTAAGGTGGTTCCTAAGGTTACACCCCTTGCCTACGACGCCTTGGCTTTCTTGATGCACCCTTCGGTTACCGATACTTGCCTAACTTACGACGAAATCCGTCAAATCGTTACCGGCGAAATCACCGATTGGAAGGACGTAGCGAAAGGAAAAAAAACCGGAAAAATTCAATTGGTGATGGATAACGCTGGAGGTAGCAGCGCCCGAACCTTAAAAGATTTGTTTTTAGGTAAGAAAGATTTTCCATCTACCATTACGGCAACCCAAGATTATCAAAAAGTAATTGATTGGGTTTCCACCCATCCGAATTCCCTCGGAGTAATTCCGGTGAGTTGGGTTTGCGATCCCGATGATCCGCAAATGGTTTCGTTTCTATCAAAAATTAAAGTTGCAGAAATTGCAGCTACCGAGGTAAGTCGTGACCGGGGAGAGGGATACCAACCTTTTCAAGCTTACATGGCGCAGAAGAAATACCCATTTACTCGTGAAGTGTATGCTATTTCCCGCCAATCGTATGCCGGTTTAGCCTTAGGCTTCAACTCCTACATGGCGGGTCCGAAAGGACAATTGATTTTCCTGAAATCGGGACTTCTTCCCGCCACCCAACCTATTCGAATTCAAAGTATAAAACAATAAATCCGTGAAAAAAATTCTCTTTTCATTCATCGCGTTGATGAGCATCGTTGCCGCATCCGCTCAAAGTTTGAACGAAGGCTTAAACGCCTTGTATTCCGATCGTTTCAATGAAGCTAAAAATCAGTTGAAGGGGTTAATTGGAAAAGGCAATGATGCCGAAATCTATTTCTATTTAGGGAAAGTGTACCAAGCCACCGAACAATTCGATTCGGCAAAAATTTGTTTTGATCTTGGTGTAGCCGCTAATCCGAAAAAAGCCCTTCCGAAGATCGGGCAAATTCAAATGAATTTGAAAAATGGTGGAGATGTTGCAGCAGCGAGTGCAGAATTAGCGCTTGCTGTAAAACTAGAAGCCAAGAATGTTAAGGTGTTGGTGGAAGCTGCACGTGCGCTTTTTTCGGAGAAATCTAAAAACACCGACGCCGCTTGGAACTATTTGAATCGAGCGAAATTGGCGAAAAAAGACGATTTCGAAGTAAAAATGGCTTGGGGAGATTACTATTTAACGTTTCCCGATTCCGGTGGTTCGGCCGTAAACAATTACGAAGATGCTGCGCTATTGAATCCGTCTTCCGGACGTCCGCACGAGCGCATCGGAGAGATTTTCTTCCGCAACAAAAACTACAGCGATTCCAAAGCGGCTTACGAGCAATCCATCAACAAAGACATGCAATTTGCTCCAGCCTACCGCGGCCTGGGAGAATTGGAATTCCAAGCGAAAAAGTACAAGGCCGCTGCCGAAAATTACAGCACCTACCTTCAAATTGCTGATGTTACGATTGAAGCAGAAACTCGTTATGCATCTTTTCTTTTCTTAAGTGATGATTATGAAAAAGCCAACCAAGAAATTGCTAAAATTCAAAAGGTAGATGCTTCAAATCCTATTTTGTACCGCTTAACGGCCTATGGTAACTTTGAACAAGGAAAGAAAGCTGCTTCGAAAGAAGAAGGAGATAGCCTTTTTAATTCTGCATTGCAATCCATGAATCTGTTTTTTGCGAAAGCGAATCCTGCGAAAATCATTGTGAACGACTACGAATATGCAGGAAGAATCAATGCAAAAACAGGGAATACCGATGCTGCTGTTGAAAGCTTCAAAAAAGCCATTTCCTTGGATTCTACGAAGCGCACTGAACTTTGGGGCGAAATTGGTGATGTGTACAATAAGGCACGTCGTTACAATGATGCAGCAGTTGCTTTCGAAACCAAAAATTCGTATCTGCCTAAAGTATCAGCAGCCGATTACTTCACCGTAGGTCGTGCTTACTATTTTGCTAAAAACTTCTTATCGGCTGATTCTGCATTTTCGAAGGTTATTGCTGCCAAACCCGAAGCCTATCTAGGGTATTTATGGAGAGCGAAAACCAATGCACAAACCGATACCGCCTTGCAATTCATGGAGGCAACGACCTTTTTCAAACAATTCTTGATGATGGTTGATACGTCAACGGCCGATAAGTCGAAGTTTAAAAAAGACCAACAAGATGCATTGAGTTATTTGATGACGTACAACGTTCAAAAAGATAACATTCCGGTAGCCAAAGAATACGCTGCCAAAGTATTAGCCTTGGATCCCATGAACAGTACAGCGCAGCGCATCATCAATTTCCAGGGAACTTCAAGAAAACAAACCGTTCCAGCAAAGGGAAGTACTCCTGCTGCAACAACTCCCAAGGGTACGAAGCCTGCTTCAGATCCCAAAGTTGCTAAACCGAATACACCTCCTACGAGTTCAAAAAAATAATGTAAATTTGTCCCGCTTGAAAGCGGGACATTTTTTTTATGGAAGACGATATAGCATTGGAAGAGGATTTCGAAGGAAAACCACCTCTTTCTGAGGAGGAGAACCGCCTTAGGAAAATTCGTTTTGAGCAGGAATTTTATCCGCACCTGGGTTCATTGCTACGGTTTTCGAAAACGTTGGTAAAAGAAGAGGATATTGCAAAGGATTTAGTTCAGGAAACCTTTATCAAGGCCTTCCGTTTCATGCATTATTTCGAAGAAGGAACCAATGCAAAAGCATGGCTTTTCAAAATTCTTAAGAATGAGTTTTATTCCTTTTACAGAAAGAAAACCAAGGAAGCAACATTTTCGGGGTACGAATCATTGGAAGAAGAAACGGGAGAAGAGGACGGGCTCATTTCTCAGCATGCTCAAAATCTAAGTACCGAAATTTTCGGGCAATTGATTGGCGACGAGATGACCATGGCCATCAATGCATTACCTGCCGATTATCGAATGACTTTTTTGTTGGCCGATTTAGAGGGTTTTTCCTACGAAGAATTAGCCGCCATTTTCAAGGTACCAATTGGAACCATTCGAAGCCGTTTGCACCGAGCAAGGAATATACTCAAAAAACAATTAACGGCATACGCCAGAGGAATGGGATTTAAAACAGATGAGGACCATGATGGACTGTAAAACTCTGCTTCAGTTGATTCAACTTTACTTGGATGGCGAAGCCAATACCGAGCAAACAGAATTATTGTTGAAACATGTGAACGGCTGCCAAGATTGCCGTTGTATTTATGAATTTGAAACGGCCTTTCGTTCTTTTTTAGCGAAGAAAATGAATGAAATCCCGGTTAGTGACCGAGAAATCTCCGAACTCCAGAAGAAAATTTCAGAGCAAATTCAAATCAATGAATCGTAGGCAACTGAGCCTCTTCCCAAGCTTGAAGGCCACCATCCAAAATGTAAACTTGATTGACTCCCTGTTTGATAAACCATTTGCCCAAATTTTGAATTTGAGGTTCATTCTCGCCGTAAATGTAAAAAGTTCGGGAAAGGTCTAATTTTTTCATCTTCATTTCGGCTTCTTTCTTTTGGTCGAAACTAAAATGAATTGCATTCCCTATTCTTTTTTCATTATACGCTTCAATGGAACGACTGTCAATCAAGTAGGCTTTATCCAAGGTAAGCATTTGAACCAATTGATTTGCAGTAACTTTTTGAATCGTTTGGTCTCCAGAAATCAATGGCGAATCAATCTCTGCAGTATTTTCCAACTCTTGGCTTGAAAAAATTTCTTCATTAGCCCGATTTGCATCGCTGCAGCCCGTAAAAAACATGAAAAGGAAAAAAAATTGTAGCATTTTTTGCATAGGCGGTAGGGTTGGTTGAATTTAGGTAAAAATAGGCGAAAAAAAATTTATTGGCGTCTTGTTTTTTTTAAATTTTTGTCCCATATTTGCAGTCCCAAACACAAGGGAGCTTAGCTCAGCTGGTTCAGAGCATCTGCCTTACAAGCAGAGGGTCAGGGGTTCGAATCCCTTAGCTCCCACCCTTATCCCGCTTCTGCGGGATTTTTTTTTATCGCTATGTCACGGAGAAAACTCAAGCACTTCGCCGAAATGAAAGAGATGAAGCACGTCTTCGAATACCCCGAAAACGTTGCTGGCACTTGGAATTCATTTTTTCAAAACCAACATCCCATCGTTCTCGAAGTGGGTTGCGGCACCGGTTCCTATACCCTAGGCCTTGCGCATCGATTCCCCGAAAAAAATTTCATTGGAATCGATATTAAAGGCGCTCGGATGTGGCACGGCGCAACTCAAGCTCAGGAACAAGGGCTAGAAAATGTAGCGTTTCTTCGAACTCAGATCGAAAAAATCGATACCTATTTCGCCCCGGAAGAAATCAGCGAAATCTGGATCACCTTTCCCGACCCCCAACCCAAAAAGTCGAAGATGAGCAAACGTCTCACCTCCAACCGAATGCTTGATCTCTATTCCCAATTCCTTAAAAAAGACGCCATTGTTCATTTAAAAACCGACAATGAAATGCTTTTTGATTTCTCTGTAGAAGTGGCCAAAGAACGCAATTATTCCATTCAAGTCATCACCAAAGATTTATACCAAGAATCGTTTGTAGACGATGTCCTTTCCATCAAAACCGTTTTTGAAACCAAGTTTTTAGCACTAGGAATCCCCATCAAATACCTGCGATACCAAATTTCTTCCCTTTAATTTTTCTTTAATTCCTACTTGCCCCTTTCCTACCTCAATCATTTATCGTAATATTGCATCAAAGCAACATTATGGGAATTACAAAAACAGAGCCGTTTGATGCCGATTTGGTTAAACGGGCAAATATTTTAAAAGCACTCGGACATCCTGCCCGTTTAGCGATCATCCAACATTTGCTCGAACAAGAAACGTGCATTTGCGGAGATCTCGTTATAAAACTTCCTTTGGCCCAAGCCACCATTTCTCAGCACCTGCGTGAACTAAAACAAGTAGGCATCATCCAAGGAACGGTTTCCGGCACTTCGGTATGTTATTGTTTGAATCGCGAAATCTTCAAAGAACTTCGCGAGTTTTTTAAGGACTCTGCCAAACAAATCAAGAAAAAGAAATGCTAATGGAAAAGCAACCCACCCCAATTCACGCCCCTAAGAAAAAGCTTGGTTTCTTGGATCGTTACCTCACCTTATGGATTTTTCTTGCCATGGGACTCGGAATTCTGCTGGGCAACCTTCTTCCCTCCGACTCCATCGTTTTTACTTCCGTGGAAGGGAATTCTACCAATATTCCCTTGGCCATCGGTCTCATTCTCATGATGATTCCGCCTTTAGCAAAAGTGCGTTACGAGGAAATGGGAAGGGTTTTCTCCAATAAAAAAGTCCTCTTCGCCTCCCTTGTCCTCAATTGGATCATCGGTCCATTTTTGATGTTTGGATTGGCCGTTCTCTTTTTATCGGACCAACCCCATTATATGGTTGGACTCATCCTCATCGGGTTGGCGCGTTGCATTGCCATGGTGGTGGTTTGGAACGATTTGGCCGATGGAAACCGTGAATATGCCGCCGGTTTGGTGGCTTTGAACAGCATTTTTCAGGTCTTGCTTTATTCGGTTTATACCTACTTTTTTACTGATGTCCTTTTGAATGGTTTAGGTATGTCATCCGATGCCGTTCAAATACCAATGATGGATGTTGCCAAATCAGTGGGAATATACCTCGGCATCCCCTTTCTGGTAGGCTTCCTTCTTCGAAAAATCATGATTCAAACCCAGGGTGAAGCATGGTATCAGCAACAGTTTCTACCAAAAATTTCACCGATTACCCTTATTGCCCTTCTCCTCACTATTGTATATATGTTTTCGCTGAAGGGCAAATCGGTGGTTGAAATTCCTTTGGATGTGGTGAAGGTTTCCATTCCGCTGGTTCTCTATTTCCTCATCATGTTTGTGGTGAGCTTTTTTGTCGGAAAGTTTTACGGAGCCGATTATTCACGTTCAGCCTCCATCGCCTTTACGGCCACGGGGAACAACTTTGAACTCGCCATTGCGGTGGCCGTGGGCGTATTTGGGATTCATTCGGGCGAAGCCTTCGTAGGCGTTATCGGCCCTCTCATCGAAGTGCCAGCGCTAATTCTATTGGTTAACCTGAGTTTCTGGTTTAAAAAGAAATATTTCTCATGAGAATTGCCCTTTTTAGTGACGTTCATGCCAATCTTCCGGCACTCCTTTCTTTTTTTGAAGATGTAGAACGTGAAAACATTGATGCATGGTATTGCCTAGGCGATTTGGTGGGATACGCTCCATGGCCCAATGAGGTGATTCACGAAATTCGAAAGCGAAAAATTCCTACCATCGCTGGAAATTACGACGTTGGCGTTGGCTTGAACAGCGACGATTGCGGTTGCGCCTATAAAACCGACGAAGAACGCCATCAGGGTGCACAATCGATTGCATTTACCAATGCCAATGTTGGCGATGAAGAACGAAAATATTTGCGGCAACTTCCCCAGCACTTCGCGTTGGATCTTCCTTTTGCCGACGGAATGAAACGATTATTGTTGGTTCATGGAAGTCCGAGAAAGGTGAATGAGTACTTGTTTGAAGACCGGGAAGAGAAAAGTATGATTCGAATTTTCCAACAAGCCGGTTGCGATGTACTGTGTTTTGGCCATACCCATGTTCCTTACCATCGCAACTTGGTTTCTGATGACAAAACCTTTCATGCCATCAATTTGGGAAGCATTGGAAAACCAAAAGATGGCGATCCACGTGGCGGCTATGTCATTCTTCACTTCGATTTCACTTTGCCTTTTCAAAACCCACAAAGTTTAAAAGTAACCTTCAAACGTTTCGAATACCCCGTGGAGCTTACAGCAGCCGCCATCCGACAAACCGAGTTGCCCGATATCTTTGCTGAAAAACTATTGAAGGCGTTTTAAATGATTATCGATCAACTCCTTTAATCAATACCTTGGTTGATCTTTTCTTGTTTTGGATCAATTCTACCGAATAAAAACCATCGGCTTGATTCTTGAGATCCAACTCAATGGGACCCGTTACATCATATTTTTGAAAAACCAATTGTCCTTTCTGGTTTCGAATGATAACCTCATACGAATTCAATAACGAATTATTTTGATTCACTATCGAAAAATTCCCGTTAGAAGGATTAGGTCGCAACGCCCAAGCCTCATCGTTGAACGGTTCTGGAATACCCAAGGGTAAACAAGAAGTCAAGCCCGTTAGACTAGCTAATGTGTCACAAAGGCTGCGATAATTCAAGATGTCTTGGGAAGTCATATTACTCGGTGAGGAAAGTAAGTTACTTAACTCTTGAAGATCGGTGGAAGTATGATATAATTCCAAGCCCCCTTGGTCAAAACGAAGTAAATGATAATCGGCATTTCGAATGCTCTTTCCATCAGCAGAAGTAGACGGTGTATTAAAAGTCTCCGAAAAGATCCATGATCTCTGGGTATTGGATTGGTTTTTCAAGACTGGCAAGAACGAACGGGAATCGACGACTTTGTTGGAAGGAATATAGGATTTCCAATTTGAAACCCGACTCCATTCAGCCATGGTTGCAAATAAATCGACAGTGCTAACCAAATCATGGCAATTGCGATTCCCTTGA
>JAIYBD010000245.1 GCA_027488715.1 Bacteroidota bacterium
AGAGTTTATTGGAGTTATTCATCAGCCAAGAACGGATAATGATCATCAGATCAAGCTTTTATCTAACCTATTTGCCCAATCAAGAGCATTAATGATCGGTGAAAAATCTTCATTACCAGAGAAAGAATTTACTGGTAATCGTCCATCGACAACCCTATTACTCAAAAAAATTACCCCCAGGTCCATGGGATATTTGATAGCAACATATGAACACCGAGTGTTGTGTGAAGCGGCTTTATTAAACATCAACCCCTTTGACCAATTCGGAGTAGAATTAGGCAAAAAACTCTGTAATGAACTCCTTCCAGTAATCAAAATGGAATCAAATTCAATGGAATTAGATTCTTCAACCGAAGGGTTGATTCAATATGTTCATCGTCATGGGTAAATTTCTTAGATTTCAGCCCATTTTTCTTCCCAAAATTTGGGGGGGAAATCATATTGAGAAACTTAAAAGTTGGGATGAAGAAGTGCCTCAAAATTGCGGTGAAGTTTGGTTAGTTTCCGATGTTAATTCTCAAGAAACTTACCAAAAAGGGACAAATCAAACCTTAAGCCAATTGATTGATTTGGATGTTAATCATGCCTTTTTTTCACCATCTTTCCGAAAAAAATATCAAAAATTTCCACTTCTCATCAAAATTATTGATGCACGTGAAGACCTTTCTATTCAAGTTCATCCCAACGATGAAATCGCTCAAAAAAAACACGGTTGCCTAGGGAAAACCGAATCATGGATCATTTTAGACCATGAAAAAGATGCTTTTTTGTACCTGGGTTGGAAAAATGAAATGACACGACAAGAGATTCAAACGGCTAGTCAAGGCGGTTGGATCGATTCCGAAATCAACCAAATTCAAGTCCAAAAAAATGATCTTTTTTTCATTCCAGCAGGACTTGTTCACAGCATCGGAAAGGGAATTGTTTTAGGTGAAATCCAACAATCATCGGATGTTACCTATCGATTATTTGATTTTAATCGAAAGGATGCCAATGGTCATCTTCGAGATCTCCATTTGGAAGAATCTTTAGAAGCTGTTTCTCTCGATTCATATACCACAGTAAAAAATAACTGTGATTCCATTGAATCCCAATATTTTTCCTACAGCTTGCACAAGTTGAATGACAATGAAACCATCGAAATTTCTAACAATCAACTTTTCTGGCTTATCGAAGGAAATGAAGTTGAAATCAGTTCTTACGAAATTACGGAAAGGGTCACCAAACATGAACCCGTTTGGATACCCAACTCTTTTGAACATGTACGTGTAAAATGTAATGGAATCGCCCATTTTCTAACGATCCAAATCCCATGATATCTGTACAACTAATCGATCTTGGTGTCCAGGATTACAAAGAGGTTTGGGATCTTCAAGAACAGTATTTCAAGGAATCCATTGATTTAAAAATTGCGAATAAATCCAATCAAACGCATATTTTACCCAAAAATAGGCTTTTGTTTGTTGAACACCCCCCTGTTTATACCTTAGGCAAATCAGGAAAAAAAGAGAATCTTCTACTAAATGAAGATCAATTGAAAGATATTGGAGCTACTTTTTATGCTATCAATCGGGGGGGAGACATAACATTTCACGGACCAGGACAATTGGTTGTTTACCCATTGCTTGATTTAGAGCAATTTATTCCCAGTTTAAATGCATTTGTTACATCATTGGAAAAATGTGTTATCGAAGTTTGCCAACATTACGGTATACGAGCCGAAGCATTTGAAGGATACACAGGCGTATGGATTGAACCGGGGGTGGAAGGAAAAGAACGAAAAATATGTGCTATCGGCCTTAAATCAAGTCGATGGTGCACGATGCATGGAATTGCCTTCAATATCAACACCTCTTTGGATTTTTTTAATTACATGATTCCCTGTGGCATCGACGATAAAGCGGTAACATCCTTGAAGAAAGAATTGGGTAAAGATGTTGACATGGCAGAAGTGAAAAATCTCTTTTTACAGGCTTTTTTGAAAGAATTTAATGCCCAAATCATTTCGTGAAACTAATTATATCCATCGGATTTTCCCTTCTCCTTTTGCTTTTGTTTTTCAGTCAAATCCTGAACAAACAATTGGAGTCTGTTTTTAAGCAGGAAATAAATCATCTTGTTAGAGTTGAACTTCAATATTCAAATTTTTCCACCTCTTTTTTTAAGAATTTCCCCGATTTATCCATCAAATTTTCCCATGTTATCTTACTAAACGACACATCTAAAATAGATACTTTGGTAAAATTGGAAAGTATTCAAGCTAGCATTTCTCCATTTTCCATTTTTGATAACCAACTTAATATTTCAACCATAAAGTTCAATAACGCCGAGCTTTTTCTTGATTATCTTGAGAAATGGCAAATATTTCGGAAAGATTGGAAACCTCAAAGAATCAATATTCAACATTCAGAGATACAAATTCCATTTTCAAGTTGGATCTATTATCGAAAAAAACAAAAGATATCCTACTTTCCTACCTTTCCTATTATTCACCTAGATCAAATTCAAGCTTCACAACGAAGTTGCTTCCCGGTGTTGGTTAGAAAAAAGAATCAGCCTGATTACTCTAAAAATGAGTGTGTTCTATTTGATCTGAAACAAGGAAAATTGCTATTTGAAGATTCTTTAGGTATTTTTAAGAAAGAAGGATTAAACCAAATCAACTTTTATGAGCAGTAAACGAATAGCCATCGTAGGGGGAGGAGCTTCTGGATATTTTACAGCTATTCATGCTGCCCAAAATTCAAACGATTCAAAAATCTTCATCTTCGAAAAAGCCAAAGATGTCCTTCAAAAAGTTCGAATTTCAGGAGGTGGTCGATGCAATGTAACCCACGCATGTTTTGATCCTAAGGAATTAACTAAATTCTATCCTCGTGGTGAAAAAGAACTCTTGGGCCCATTTCATAAATTTTGCTCGGGAGATACCATGGATTGGTTCGAAAAAAGGGGAGTAGAATTAAAAATTGAAGAAGATGATCGTGTTTTCCCGGTATCCGACTCAAGCGAAGATATTGCCCAAGCATTGATTCAGGAAGCCCGAGAAAATAACATTGAAACGTTAACTCAAATGGCGGTAGTCGACATTCGAAGGAAAGATGAAGGCTTCATCATTGAGTTTACCAATGGTCAACAAAGTTTTTTTGATGCTGTGGTTATTTCTTCAGGATCATCGGGTAAGATTTGGGAAATTCTTGAAAAATTGGGGCATAGTATTGTTACACCGGTACCTAGTTTGTTCACGTTTAATATCAAAGATAGCCGTTTAAACAACCTTCAAGGAGTTTCCGTTCCCATGGTACATTCAAAAATTGAAGGAACTTCTTTCGAAACTACAGGTCCATTACTCATTACGCATTGGGGTATTTCAGGTCCTGGCATTTTAAAGTTATCGGCCATTGGTGCACGAAAGCTGGCCGAGATGAATTACGAAGCTACCATTGTTTTAAACTGGTTAGGCGAAATGGAAGAACGTGATGCTTTTTCGATCGTAGAAAATTGGAAAAAAGAAAATCCGAAAAAACAGCTCCTTTCGGGTCCATTTTCAAATTTATCGAAACGACTTTGGATAAAATTAATCGAGTTCGCCCATTTGGATGGGAATGAAACTTGGGCAAATGTGCCTCATGCAACCATCCAAAGATTGGCGCATCAGCTCACCCATGCCAAGCTTGGAATGAAAGGGAAAAGTACCAACAAAGAAGAGTTTGTTACCGCCGGAGGTGTAGAGTTGAAAGAAATTGACTTCAAAAGTTTTCAAAGTAAACTTATTCCCAATTTATTTCTAGTTGGCGAGTGCATTAACATCGATGCGGTTACCGGCGGTTTTAATTTTCAAGCAGCCTGGACTGCCGGATACATGGCAGGAAATTATCTTTCACAAAATTCATGACTTCCCAAGTACCCTTAGCTGAGCGATTACGTCCAAAAATTTTG
>JAIYBD010000220.1 GCA_027488715.1 Bacteroidota bacterium
CCCTAACATTGGTGGCTTCGCAACGACCATCAATGGAACAGGTACCGGTGTTGGTGGAACCATTTCCTTTGATCGCAAAGAACTAACTTCAAACTTTAACGTAGCATTTTCTACCCAACCGACAACCGTTGGCGGTCTTTTTCCCGTACCAGCAATTCCAGTTACGCTGAATGGAACAGGTACATTTACCAATACCGAAAATGCCGTTACCATTACGCGTACTGATACGGTTCAAACACTTACATTCGCTATCCTTTCAAATAACAAAACTACCATGACCTGGAAAACGTCGACCACTACAACGTTAGATTTAGCTGGTCAAAGTGTTCCCGTTCCTGTTAATTTGGAAATTGGGGTTGAGAAACAGTAATTTCTCTCATTAAAAATGTTTAAGGTTTCTTCCAATCTGGTAGAAACCTTTTTTTTGGCCTATCTTTGCACAAAACTTTCATATTATGGCGGATAAAATTTCAATCAGTAACGGTAAACTAATCGTATCAAATACACCCATTATCCCTTACATCATAGGAGATGGTACTGGTCCAGATATTTGGAATTCATCAGTAAAAGTTTTTGATGCAGCCGTAAAACTTGCTTATGGAGATTCCCGTAAAATTGAGTGGAAAGAAGTTCTTGCTGGAGAAAAAGCATTTGAACAAACTGGAAATTGGCTACCAAACGAAACCTTAGATGTTATTCGTGAACATTTGGTAGCCATTAAAGGCCCTTTAACTACGCCTGTAGGCGGTGGAATCCGTTCTCTGAATGTTGCCCTTCGCCAAATTCTTGATCTATATACTTGCTTGCGCCCTGTTCAATATTTCGCAGGGGTTCCTTCCCCCGTAAAAGAACCACATTTAATTGATATGGTAATCTTTCGTGAGAATACAGAGGATATTTACGCTGGAATTGAGTTTGAAGAAGGAACCGAAGATGCTCAAAAATTCAAGCAGTTATTGAGCGAAAATTTTCCTGATCGATTTAAAAAGATTCGTTTCCCCGATACTTCTGGATTTGGAATTAAAGCCGTTTCCAAAGAAGGTACCCAGCGTTTGGTTCGAGCAGCAATTCAATACGCCATTGATAACAACCGTAAAAATGTTACCATTGTACACAAAGGAAACATCATGAAATTTACCGAAGGTGGTTTCCGTGACTGGGGTTATGAAGTGGCTAAAAATGAATTTGGTGCTGAATTGTTAGATGGCGGACCATGGATGAAATTACCCAATGGAATCATCATCAAAGATTCGATTGCAGATGCATTCCTTCAACAAATTCTCCTGCGCCCAGCCGATTACGATGTAATTGCTACATTGAATTTGAACGGTGATTATGTTTCTGATGCATTGGCTGCCCAAGTTGGTGGAATTGGAATTGCTCCTGGAGCAAATATTAATTATATCACTGGTCATGCGATTTTTGAAGCAACACACGGAACTGCTCCTAAGTATGCTGATTTAGATAAAGTAAATCCAGGTTCCGTTATCCTTTCCGGTGAAATGATGTTCCGTTTCTTGGGATGGACCGAAGCAGCTGATTTGATCCTGAAAGGTTTGAATGGTGCCATTGCTTCAAAAAGAGTTACCTACGATTTTGAACGATTGATGGAAGGCGCTACCTTACTCAAATGTTCTGAATTTGGAGAAGAAGTGATTAAACACATGTAATCAAATATGAATAAAAACTTGCTCATCGTTTCAGCTACCCGAATGGCCCGAAAAGACGGGCAAGTTTTTGTTTTTGAACCTACCTTGCGTGAAGTTGAAAAACTCACTCAAATTTTCGACTCCATTACTTGGATTGGAGTGCATGACCCTCAAATACCTCAACTAAACGGCAGAACCGACGAAACTGGAAAAATTAGTTTTGTTATTTTACCCATGTTGGGCGGTGCCGGTTGGAAAAATAAATTGCGGTTAATTCTCCTACTTCCTTTTCAAATATTCACGATTTGGAAAACCATGTTACGTTTTCAATTCATTCATACTCGAGCGCCTTCAACACCGGCATTGATAGCTATTGGTCTTGGAAAATTTATGAAGGGAAAGCGATTTTGGCACAAGTTTGCTGGAAATTGGGTCGATCCCAACCCTCCATTTTCATATGCAATTCAAAAGAAATGGATGCTCAAATTTGAGCATGGAAGAATAGCCGTTAATGGTAAATGGGACGATATGCCCAGTCATATTCACGCCTTTGAGAATCCTTGTTTTTCAGAATTGGAATTGAATGCAGCCATTCACCAATCCGAAGGGAAAAGGTTTGATGAGAAAATCAACCTTTTATTCGTTGGAAGGGTAGAAGAAGAAAAAGGCATTGGTCGAATCATTCGTGCTATTCAAACCTTGCCAACAGATTTACAGTCGCAAATTGGCCAATTGACCATTATTGGAAAAGGACGAGATTTGGAAAAGTTAATGAAAGAAGCTCAGAATAACTTAAAAGTTCCTTACCAATTCCTAGGTTCATTAAAGCGAGATGCATTGAATTTGGCTTATTCAGAATCGCATGTATTTTGTCTTCCAAGCAATGCCAGTGAAGGATTTCCCAAAGTTATCGCCGAAGCTGCGGCGTTCAAAAATGCCCTACTGGTAAGCAGTGTTTCTAGTGTTGCTCAGTACGTTCATCATCAAAAGCACGGCTTCGTTTGTGAGCAACTCTCCCCCGAAGAAATTGGGAATTATTTGAAATCTTACCTCGAAAATAGAGAATTGCTAAAAAATCATGCCCAAGCAGCTATGGAAATTCCACAGCTTTTTACGTACGAAAGGTACAACCATCGGGTTGTTACTGAAATATTCCCCGAACTTGGGAATTAAGTCTGAATAATCCCAACATTGAATGCCTTGGTAATCGGCGCATGATTCGCCGCTTCAATTCCTCTAGAAATCCAATCTCTTGTTTTTAACGGATCAATAATGGCATCTACCCATAAGCGAGCAGCAGCATATTCTGCCGTGGTCTGATTTTCGTAACGAGCAATCATCTTTTCAAGAAGTTCCTGTTCTCTCTCTGGAGTAATAACTTCTCCTTTTTTCTTGAGGGAAGCCACCTCAATTTGAAGCAATACTTTAGCAGCCTGTTCTCCACCCATCACCGCCATCTTGGCCATTGGCCAAGCAACAATCAATCGTGGGTCATAAGCTTTTCCGCACATGGCATAATTCCCTGCACCAAAACTATTTCCCATGACTATCGTAAACTTTGGAACAACGGAGTTAGAAACGGCATTCACCATTTTCGCTCCATCTTTAATGATTCCTCCTTGTTCGGAACGACTTCCAACCATAAAACCGGTTACATCTTGAAGGAAAACCAATGGAATTTTGGCTTGGTTGCAGTTCATGATAAAACGTGCTGCTTTATCGGCAGAATCGGAATAAATCACTCCCCCAAACTGCATTTCACCTTTTTTGCTCTTAACAACCTTACGTTGATTGGCAACAATTCCTACAGCCCATCCATCAATTCTGGCATATCCGCAAACGATAGTTTTACCATAGGCAGGTTTATACTCGTCAAATTCCGAATCATCCACCAAACGATGAATAACTTCCATGATGTCGTAAGGTTTCGCCGTAGAATCAGGTAGTACGCCATATAAAGTTTTTGGATCGATTTTTGGCGAATTTGGTTTCTTTCGATTAAATCCAGCCTTTTCTGAGTCGCCAATTTTATCCATGATGGAACGTATGTGATCCAAACAGGCCTGATCGTTCGGGAAACGATTATCGGTAACCCCTGAAATTTCGGTTTGTGTAATGGAACCGCCCAACGATTCATTGTCGATATCTTCTCCAATGGCTGCTTTCACCAAATAACTTCCTGCAAGGAAAATACTTCCGGTCTTATCAACAATCATGGCTTGGTCGCTCATGATGGGTAAATAGGCACCACCGGCGACACAAGATCCCATAACGGCAGCAATTTGGATGATGCCCATGGACGAAAGTTGAGCGTTATTTCTGAAAATTCTACCGAAATGCTCTTTATCTGGGAAAATTTCATCTTGCATGGGCAAATAAACTCCTGCAGAATCGACCAAATAAATGATGGGCAAACGATTCTCCATCGCAATTTCTTGGGCCCTTAAATTTTTCTTTCCCGTAATCGGAAACCAAGCACCAGCTTTTACTGTGGCATCATTGGCTACAATAACACATAACTTACCAGAAACATATCCCAATCCTTCTACTACACCGCCAGCAGGGCATCCACCGTGTTCGGGGTACATACCTTCTCCAGCGAATAATCCAATTTCAAGAAAATCTGTTCCAGGATCAATCAAATATTGTACTCGTTCCCGAGCAGTTAACTTGCCTTTATCGTGCTGATTAGCAATTGCTTTTTCACCACCACCCAGCATGATTTTCTTTTCTTTTGTCTGAACTTTAAATAAAAGCTGTTTGTAGGCGTCTTCGTACTGATTGAATTGGAGTTCTTGGGCGTTCATACGTGAAGTTTGATGCAAAAATAACCACTGAACGCCAAAAAGGTTAGCGCAACATCTTCGATCTTTTGTTTAAATAAGTCATCAATACCGTGTCAAATCCTTGGTTGATGTCGAAATTCACAAAATCTATTTTTAATCCCAGTGCAATCTCTTCCAATTCTTTTCTCTTTTGAAGGGTGAAATCTTTGAAAGATTGCTCATACTCTTTGGGTTGCATCTTTATTTTTTCACCGGTTTCTAAGTCAATAAAAACGTGTGGACGATCCGAATATTCGAAATCAAATTCATGTTTTTCATCCAATACCTGAAAAATAATGACTTCGTGTTTTTTAAACTTCAAATGCTGCCAAGCTGCCTGAATTTCTTCGGAACTGCTTGAATCCAAAAAGTCGCTAAAGAGGACCACCAAAGATCGCTTAGGAAGTATTTCAGCTAAGTCATGCAAACGATGGGTGAGATTTGACGCATGCAATTGTGGTGGATTTGAAATCTGCTCTTCCAAACGACTCATCAGTACTTTTTGCTGTGCAAGTGATGATTTGGCCGGAAGATGTAACTGAATATCTTCATCGACCATAGTTAATCCGAAAGCATCGCGTTGTTGACGGAGTAAATGAATCAATGCCGCTGATGCAAAAACGGAATATCGAAATTTATTGAAATCGTTCTTTGGGAAGAACATCGAAGAAGAAGCATCGATCACCAATTGGCATCGAAGATTCGTTTCTTCTTCAAACTGTTTGACAAATAATTTATCGGTTCTTGCGAATAGTTTCCAGTCGATATCTTTAACTGACTCCCCAGGGTTGTACAATCGATGTTCCGAAAATTCCACCGAAAAACCATGAAAAGGGCTTTTGTGCAAGCCAGTGATGAACCCTTCAACAACTTGTTTGGCTAGAAATTCCAAACCTCCTAACGAATAAATTTTGTCGTACTCCATAGCAAAAAAAAGTCCCGCCTTTGGGCGGGACTAAGTTACGTGGTTTTGATGAATTAACGACCCATCATCATCATCATGGCAGCAGGTTGCACTGGCATATTTTCCAAAATGAGTGAGATACGGTAATCCAAATCTTCGGCGTGCGCGCGAACGCTACCGTCGGCAGAAGCCATGGCAGCACGTGCAGCGCGCTGAGCTTTTCTTAAATGACTTACAGCAATAGCGCGAATTTCGTTTTTCTGGTTCAATTTGGCTTCCAAATTGTTCACCATTTCGCGCTGTAATTGACGTTGGTAAAGATTAGGCGTTCCAGTCGCTGACAAAGATCCGAAAACGGCTGAATAAACTTCCGCTACTGCATCGGCAGCTTTCAACGTTGTGCTGTTGCTTCCTTCTAAATCCAACAATCGAGTTAGTTTGTCATTGGAGATCATGGTGCTCATCAATCGACTTTGCATCTGCATGATTCGTTCGGTTGATCCACTAGGTTCAATTCGTTTTAGAATTTCATTTTTAATCATAAAGGCTGGAACCTTCAATCCATTTTCTGAAACGAAACGAATGGCGGCCAATTGCTGATCTTTTGAAATGGGGAAGTACTGAACTCCTGCATCATCACTTTGTTTTTCAATGGTTTCAATACCACCAACATAATTCGCTACGTGCATCATTTCGCGATTCCATTGTCCCAAAACTTCACCGTACATTTCACGAAGTAAATCGTGATCGTCTTCGGCAGATTTGGTAGCTTCAATCAAATAATTGGTGATGCGCTCCAAGTTTTTGATACCGTAGGCGGTTGATTTGATGGCATCGCGACCTAAATCCTCTGTTTGAGCATAAGGATCGGTAATCATGAATTGCTGACGACCGAAATGACGGGTAGAATCTTTCAACGCAGACTTCAAATAGGTGTCGAGAATTTTTTGTTCCTCATCGGTGGATTTAGCATCGGGGAAAGCCTGATAAGCCCACTTGATCGCGTGAATGTCGTAAGGTCCGATTTTGGGGAACAATGCCGCGTTATCTCCGGGTTGAGCTACGTAATTGAAACGAGCATAATCCATGATGGAAGGAGCGGTTCCGAACTTGCGGGTAAATTCAGCTGAACGCAAAGAATCGGTAGGGTAGGCGTGAGACGCTTTCATGTTGTGTTGCAATCCAAGGGTATGTCCAACCTCGTGAGCTGCCACAAAACGAATCAATTCAGACATCAACGCATCGGGAAGTGGCAGTTTTTGAGCGATAGGATCAACCGCTGCGGTTTGAACGAAGTACCAGTTTCTCAACAAGTTCATTACGTTGTGGTACCAACCGATATCGCTCTCTAAAATTTCACCGGTTCGTGGATCGTGAACGTGAGGACCATACGCATTTTTAATATCGGAAGCGAAGTAACGAATCACAGAATAACGTGCATCTTCCGGACTGAAATCAGGATCCTCTTCCTTGGTTGGTGGGTATTTGCACTGAATGGCATTTTTAAAACCAGCAGCTTCGAAAGCCACGTTCCAATCCTCAACACCTTTTTTCAAGGCTGAGCGCCATTTTTCCGGAGTTGCGGGATCGATGTAATAAATGATGGGCTTTACAGGTTCAACCAATTCACCTTTTTTATAACGGGCAACATCTTCAGGTTTTACTTCCAATCTCCAACGAGTAACGTAGGTTTTTGCGTCAACTTGGTGGGTTTCTCCGAATTCGTTTTGGGTAACGCTGAAATATCCAACGCGATTATCGTTCAAGCGTGGACGCATTGGGTTTTCGGGAAGAAGAACCATGGAATGGTGCATTTTCACGGTTAGCGCCTGAACATCTTCTTGTTGAGCTGGTTTTTTTGAATTGTAGGTTAAAACAGCTTTGATTTCAATATTTTTTGGGAAGGATTTGTTGAAGTCGATAAAGGAACGCTTGCGATCAACTCCCATCATTTGATACTGGGTTTTGAATGCTGATGGCAATCCGAAGGGAGCAACATCACCCGAAAACAAATCGGTTACATCAATTACAGCGCTAGCGGAATCACCTTCACCATTGAAGGAAACGATATCGAATGCGCCTACGATAGGCGTTAGATTGGAGTTCTTTACTGCTTTGTAAATGGGTAGGGAATCGGAAGCGACATTATCGTAGGCAACGCTGCGAAGTAATACTTTGCCGTAGGCACGTTCCCAAACGAGAACGGCTTCGCCAACTTGTGTTCCGCCGTAAGCGATGCCTGGCGTTTCTTCCATGCGTGAAACCAGCAAAAACTCTTTTTTATAGGTGCTGAATGGAATTTCGAAATACAATTTGTCGCCAACCAAGTGAGAAGTAATGATTCCTTTAGAAGATTTTGCTTCTTTGGTAATGACTTCAGAGTATTTTTTATACTTGGAAGGTGGAGCTTTTTTTACTGTGTCGGTTGCTGCCACAGCCGGCTTTTCATCGCCTTTTTTCTTGTCTTTTTTCTTGTCTTGGGCTTGGGAAACTAGGAAAAAACTTCCTAATAATCCCATCCAAATAAGCTTGTTTTTCATTCTAGGTTGATTTTAATGAGGGTGCTTTTTTTGTTTTTCAATCCGCCAAAAATAAGGTGTTTTTGGTCTGTATTCATCCCTGTTGTTTCATCTAAAAAAAGATTTTCCTTTTTATTGATAAAAACCAATTCCTTTCGCCAATTTTGATTCCATTGTGGCGAAAGAATGACACAAGAAGGAGTCTTTCTCCTTTTCTTATGGGTTGAATATTCATCTCCAAAGAGGAATTTCAGTTCTCCATTTTGAAAAAAAGAAAATCCAGCATCTCCTTGTAATAAAGGAACATCGTATTCACGGTATCGAGGAAAAACACAGAGCTTTGCCTCGGTTGAATCGGGATGAATAGTTATCAACAGCACATCACCATAGGAATAAACCCAATTGCAATTTGGAATTCCTCGAGATATTTGGCTACATTTTTCGTATTGGTCGAATGCTTGAATCACCAAAACTTCTTCATTATTTTTTAGTATGATGTTGAAAATTTTAAAGTTACGTTGGTTGTTTCGTTGCAATCCGATCCAATGTCCCGATAGTCGATGAAAGCTTTGCGTTACCGATTTGATTTGTTGGCTATTCAAGGAAATGGGAATCTTTTCGATAAGCAATTCTGAATCGGAATGAATTTCCCAACGGCGAACTTGATGAAAAATGGAACGGTTATTAGGAAATTCTAAGGCGAAAATGAGCATGGAGTTTCGCCGTTTAATCATCTTGAACTCTGCATTTCCAGCATCGATAGGAATTGTAAATTTCCGAATGGAATGATTTTGAGGGTTGAAAATCCAGAATTCCTTTTGTGATGTTGCTCCATTAAATCTGTTGGTGACGATTAATCCCAATTTACCATTTTCGAATTCAGAAAACCCTTCCAGGAATTGCCCTTTTTCTGGCAACATCGAGGGAATGGGCGAGGAATCGATTTGCAGATTATTTAGATCGACTCGTAGTAGTTGTAAACCCAAGGAATCGGGATGTTTAAAAATTTCGAAGGTTCCCAACAACGAAGTGGAGTCATGAGAAAAGCGAAAGTTGGGAAAATGGTTTTTGTATCGCTTGTCTTTGCTTTTCCAAATCGGAATCCATGGGCTAGTTTCGAAGGATTGCCAGGTTGTTTTTCGAATGAAGTACGATTTTTCTATTCTTCGGGAATCATAAAAACTGCCAATTTCGAAAATTCCTTTGGGTGAATAAAACTTTTTGTAGGGAACCACGGAGATTCCATCTTGACTACTTCTGGCTTGCGAAACAATAAGGTTTTCCCGAATTAATTTCAGATCAGAAGTGCGATACTCAGCAAAGGCGAACTCGCTTTTGCTCGCTCTTTTGAATCGGGTTTTGTACGTAACAAAAACACTCGAATCGGAACAAAAAACAGGAATCGGTGTATTTCTAGCACTAGAAATAATTTCGCCGGAAAAAAATTGAGGTTGTTTGTATTCTTGGGCGAAGGCCAAACTATTCAACATCAAAAATCCCCATCGAAAAAAATCCTTCAATTCTGAATGAAAATTGAATGGTTTCATGATGGGGATCAATGATTTAAAGGTCTAAGCGAATAAAAATTCGATTTCTTTTCTCCAAACCGATTAGGAACAAGGATTCATTCACCAACACACCGGAAGCGTCGGAAATGTAAACTCGACTTTTGTTGGTGATATCTATCGGATTTCTTTGGGGAGTTTCTGATCCATTCATGGAAATTAAAACAGGACCTACGTTATTTCTAGCTGTTTTTTTAGAGACATCAAGGATTTCTCGATCAAAGAAAAAGTTGATGTTCCCATTTTTTAAAAACGGAATTCCCAGATCACCTTGAGGCATATAATACGTCGATGTAAAATTGTGGGGGATGAGATTGACCCAATTGATTTCTCCATTTGATCCGGTCGCAATCACCAAAATATCCTTGTAAACATAATAAGTTCTGCAATTGGTGACTCCTCCAGAGGTTGTTGTACATTGCTGATAAGAGTAATGGTACTGACAAATCACATAATTTTCATGGGTTTGTGGATTGTTTAAAACCTTGAAAATGTAGAATTTAGATGAAAGACTTTCTTTTCCTCTTTTCGCCAATCTTGTACGTGATGCCTCCTCTAACTTGGAAATCATCTCTTTGCTAAAAAGGGATGGTTTTAATGGAGTCATAACTTTGGTATCTGTATTTAAGGAGGAAGTTCCTATTCCCGTGAATTTTGATTTTTTGGTCAAAAGCGTAATTAAATCCAATTGATTATTATTTGCAACTGGAAAATGGCCCATGACTTTGTAATCTTCCGATTTGATTCGATGTTCGGAAACCGTGCCATCTTTAGGGTCGTACTCAAACGTGAGTAGCTGATCATTCGTGCTTTCATCTTGATCTTTATTTTCTACACGACGTCCGCGGTACTCGGTGGTAATGGCGATCTTTTGATTTGGAAATCGAAACACCCGTTGAACATCCAAATTTCTGGGTGAATAAGGAAGAGTTACTTCATGATTCGAGATTTTACTTCCATCAATTCCTAAAAAAATGATTTGAATTCGTTGTTCGGACTCATTTCTAGCTTCCAATTCGATGACCATGGGTAGGTCTTCGGACCCTGGTTCATTGAGAATTTTCCAATTGGAATTTTTAGCACCTTTTCCATCAATAGAATGAATTTTGGTCCAATCTTTTTGGATTTCGAGTCCTCCATTCAATTTTTTAATGTAGAATTCTCGGATGTTTTTTCTCGAATTGAAAGTTGTACCTAGGGCAATGATTCCATCTTTTACGACATACGATCGAGCATAATCGATTTCATCATCAATTGAATTGCCTGAATTCAAGAGGCTTACTTCATCTTTTAAAACTTGAAATGTTTTTTGATCAAAAACTCCAAGTTTGGTTCGGCTTGCCTTGATGCTATTGGCGTGGTTAAAAACGATTTTATCACCAATAGCTCCATTAAACTGAATGAATTTGTATTTCTTGTTTAGCTTTTCAGAGAAAGCAGGTTTTACCTGAGAAAAAGAAAGAAAAGAAAGAAGGATGAAAAACAGAAGGGAAATGGATTTCATTAGAACCATCCTCCTCCCAAGGCTTCACGGAAGGGCCAAGGTATTCCTGCCAAAATGAGGATCAAACCCAATCCGAAAAACAAATACGTTTTCTTGAATTTTTGTTCATCAGTGGTTGCTCTTTTGGCTTTTGCAGATCCAATGGTAATCAAAACAATGGCCAAAAGCATCAATAACAAATGCTCCATGCCATAAAATCGTTGAGAAGCATTTTTCATCCAAGCCTCAGAGAAAACCACTTTGGGTGAGGTGAAATACAAGGCAAATCCCAAAAGCAATTGAATGTGACAAAACATCGTGGTAAGCGAGTTTACCTTGGCATCTTTTGCTGAAAATACTCCTTTACCTTTTTTACTAAGAGCATTTAATACCGCATAAATTAACAATCCAAGAACAACCCAGCGAAGTCCAGAGTGAGTGTGTTTAAGCAATTCCATAGTTCATAATTTTATAACTACGAAAGTAGATACAGAATTTTGAAAATTGAAATTATTCAGGGTCTAAACCGACACTGAGGGAAATAATATGACTAAAAAACGAATTCTGATTTCCCGCATTGGTCAAGGCATAGTCCAATTGAAAAATTCTTGTTTTAATTCCAACGCCAAGATTTGGAGAAAAAGTTGTGGATGGCGCCAATGCGGAAACATTCAATAAAGCGTTTCGTTGAAATTGATTGATTCCGGCCCTAATGAATACGGTTTTTTGGTAATCTACCTCCAGGCCGGCCATGGGATCTACCCCAAAACGGCGACCTGATATCAGAGTATTTCGTTTACCATCCGAAGTTACCACCAAATCCAATTCTCCTGTAACCCCAAGGTAATCATTGGCTTCCCAACGATATCCGCCTCCTACAATCAGTCTAGGCAAGGTGATTTCGGTACTTGATTTTGGGATGGAATTGCCGGTTGTGGTGAAGATAAAGGCCAATGAGTCTTGATTTTTATACTGCCAGAAATTGACGGTTGAACCTAAATCTTTGAGATTAACGCCCAATTTCCTTCCGTATTTATCTTGGTATTGAGCACCGACGTCGGCTCCAAATCCCCAAGCTCCACCAAAGTTGCCTACTCGTCGACGAATGATTTTAGCATTTCCGCCAAAACTCCAGTCTCCTCGATCATTTTTCGCTCCGTAACCCAACATCAAGGCAAAATCGGTCGCGGAAAAAGCTGTAATGTTGTTGTAATTCACATTTCCCGACGGTTCAATTAATGCCAATGTATTGGGAATGTTATCAATCCCCAATCGAATGAGGTTAATGCTGGCTCCCGATTGTTCATTCACCTGAAATCCAAACCCTAAATAGTCGTAATTCGCGATACCCGAAAAGTATTCGGCGTGCATCAACGAAACTTGCCGATAATTCTCCATTCTTGCCAGTCCCGCAGGATTCCAAAATCCACTGCTTACATCGTTGGATTGAGCCACCATGGCTCCGCCCATAGCCAAACCCCTTGCATGAACCCCTAATGTCAAAAAGTCGTTGGAATACTTGGGTGCTTGGGCTTGAATGGAAAGACCAACGAAAATGAATAATATGACGATGACTGATTTCAAAAACTTTGATTTTGGTGCATCCAATCAGCAATTTTACGATCATTGGATAAACGAGGTACCTTGTTTTGTCCGCCGAGTTTTCCTTGACTATGCATGTATTGAATAAACGATTGTCCTTTAACCAACCTAATTTTCGCTTCCTGCAAAATTCCTCCTACCCGTAAATCTTTGTAATAAATATTTTTAGACTGAAGTGCTTCGTCAACTTTTTTTGCTAAGTCGTTGATATTGATCATCTCAGACGAGTTTAATTCAACAAACCATTCATGATAGGGTAGGCCAGATTCTGGGTTAACTTGGGGTGCGACATGAAACTCAATGAGTTGAGTATCCATAGATTTTAACCCTTCATTCATCGCAAATTCTACTTCTTCGCCAATGACGTGTTCTCCAAATGCACTGATGTAATGTTTTACCCTTCCAGAAACGACAATTCGGTAAGGATTCTTGGAAACGAATTTAACGGTATCTCCAATATTGTACCCCCATAGGCCAGCATTGGAATTGATGATTAGGGCGTAATTGATTCCCAATTCTACTTCTTCGAGCATCAACCGTTTTGGATTTTCTTTACCGATTTCTTCCAAGGGAATAAATTCGTAGAAAATATTTTCGTTACAAAGCAGGAGTAAACCTTTATTTTCGAGTTGATCTTGGTAAGCGAAAAATCCTTCAGAGGCAGGGAACAACTCGATGGAATTTACTTTTCGACCAATCGAATCTTCCAACTTTTTTCGATAAGGTTCAAAATTTACCCCCCCGTAAATAAACAAGTTGAAATGTGGGAATATTTCACTGATTTTTTTACCAGTTCTTTCACTTAATACATCGAAATACATTTGAACCCAGGGTGGAATTCCGCTTATGAGCGTCATGTTTTCATGCAAAGTCTCATCGGCAATTTTGCTCACTTTGGCTTCCCAATCTTCCATGCAATTGGTAGAATAGGAGGGAAGCTGATTGGTTCTTAAATATCCTGGAACATGGTGGTTACTGATTCCGCTTAGTCGGCCAGTATGAATCCCAGCAATTTTTTCTAAAACAGGACTACCGCTTAAAAAAATTAGTTTTCCTTTTAAGAATGAGGCATCTTGGGTATTGTAGATGTATTGAAGGATGGCATTTTTTGCACTTCCAATATGGTTTCCGATCGACTCTTTACTGATGGGAATGTATTTGGCTCCCGATGTTGTTCCGCTTGTCTTGGCAAAATAAAGGGGTTTTCCAGGCCATAATACGTCAGAATTACCCGATTTTATTTGTTCAATGTAGCCTTTTAATCCCTCATAGTCTCGGATTGGAACATTTTGTTTGAACTCTTCGTAAGAGGTGATTTTACTAAAATTGTGATCTTTCCCAAACTGAGTATATTTGGCCTTATGGATCAGTTGAAAAAGGGTGTCTTTCTGAATTTTTTCAGCATTAGAAGACCATTTCAACGTGTTTAGATGAACTCTCTTCGCCCATTGTTTGGCAATCCACTCTTTTAAAGTTACCATGTTGCTCTACAAAATGTTCCCAAAGGTAATTTTTTTCCAAACTGATCTTCTACGAACAATTCTCCCATTTCCAGCTCTTTAACGAAGGGGAAATGTACACGCACCAAGGTTTCACTGATAAGGGGAGAAAATCCCATGGAATATAAGTTTAAAAGAAGAAACCCACTTTCATGGTCAAGAATATCGGAAGTTAGCTGAAGCAATTCATCGATCTGTTGATTCAGTAGCCATTTTTCACCATCGGGTCCACGACCGTAAGCTGGAGGATCGAGAATGATTCCTTTGTATTTTTTTCCTCTTTTCCATTCGTTTTTCGTGAATTTAAAAGCATCTTCCACGACCCAACGAATATTGTCCAAAGAACTCATTTCCATGTTGGTTCGCGACCAAGAAATGACTTGTTTAACCGAGTCAACATGGGTAACATCGGCCTTTGCAGCTTTTGCGGCTAAAGAAGCCAATCCGGTGTAGGCAAAAAGATTCAGCACTTTGGCATCTCTACCCAACCGCTTCACTTGTTCGAACAACCAATTCCAATTGTCGGCTTGTTCAGGAAAAATCCCCACGTGTTTAAATGAGGTAAGGGCAATTTTAAAATTAATTCGAAAATGATTCCCTGGGAATTTCATTTCCCAAACGTCGGGAACGCCTTTTTTCAAATGCCATGTGCCTCGTTCTTCGGTTGATTGGCCTTTTCCTTTTTCAAAATAAGCATCGGCCTTTTTCCTCCAAATCTCATCGGAAAGAGATTTTTTCCAAACCGCCTGAGGCTCGGGGCGGGCGGTTACATAAGCGCCAAATCGCTCCAATTTTTCACCATCGCCCGAGTCGATGATTTCGTAATCGGGCCAGGGAGGTGTAGAAATTGCCTGAATCATCAAAAAATCTTTCCGTTCTTTGTGCAAAGAAAAGCCATTTTTCATGTCGGAAGTACTCCCATTAAAAATATCCTCCAAAGACAACCCAAAATTTAAGACTCTTTTGAGTTTGCTTGAATCTAAAGGTCGAAAAAAAAGCGGATTATTCCTGGTGGAAGGAATTCGTGAAATTCAACGGGCATTGTCTTCCGGATATCAGCTCGATCATTGGGCTGTGGCCGATTCTGAAAAAGGAGATGAAGCTTTTGAAATTATCGCTCCCCTTACGCAAAGTCAATGTTATTCATTGGCCCAACCCCTTTTTAAACAATTAGCTTATCGTGATGAAGTGGTGAATGCTATTGCGGCATTTACCATGAAACAGAAAAATATTCATGACATTTCGCTTCCTGAATTTCCTTTGGTCATTGTTTTGGATGGTTTGGAGAAACCAGGAAATCTTGGAGCAATTCTGCGTTCATGCGATGCTGCAGGAGCCGATGCAATTTTTATCACGCGTCCACAAACCGATTTATTCAATCCCAATTTAATACGCTCCAGTTTAGGTTGTTTCTTTTCGCAACAAATTGCATGTGGAACAGAGGAAGAGGTTTATCAATTTCTTATTGATCGAAAAATTCAAATTTATGCAACATATTTCGACGATGCGGTAGATGCCTTTCAACCCAATTATCGTTTAGGAACTGCATTTGTAATGGGGGGCGAAGCTTTCGGAATTTCTGAATTCTGGGTGAAGAACAATACCCACAAAATATTTGTCCCCATGCGTGGAATTGCCGACTCATTGAATGTTAGCACTTGCACGGCTGTATTGTTGTACGAAGCCCTCCGTCAGCGCCGATGATTCGAGTTGGGGTAATTTCAGATACGCACGGATATTTTCCGCCTTCGGTTTTCACACATTTCAGCGAATGCGATGAAATATGGCATGCTGGAGATATTGGAACCTTGGAAGTTTTGGAGTCCTTGCAAAAGTTCCGGCCTACCCGTGCTGTATTTGGGAATATCGACGGACAAGAAATTCGGCAGGAAACGGCTGAAAATTTAGTTTTTACCATCGAAGGATTAAAAGTTTTTATGACCCATATCGGTGGTTACCCGGGCCGGTATTCTCCCGATGCTCGTAAAGTTATTGATCAAGAAAAGCCAGGACTTTTTATTTGTGGACATTCGCATATTTTAAGAGTAATGTCCGATCCAGCTCGCCCCGGTCTTTTGCACATGAATCCAGGTGCAGCGGGTATTCATGGGTTTCACAAAGTTTTAACGGTGTTAAGGTTCACCATCGATGCTGGAAAAATCTCCCATCTTCAAGCCATTGAATTGGGAGAACGCGGGAAAATGAAAATCTCTGAGTGAATTTTGAGTCCTTGGTTTTGTGCTTTGCCTAACTTTGCACCATGAGAATCATTTTTCTAGGCACTCCAGAATTTGCGGTAGCTTCTTTAGAAGCTTTAATTACCCATGGCTTTAACGTAGTTGCCGTTGTTACGGCTCCAGATAAGCCATCGGGAAGGGGATTAAAGCTTACGCCACCACCTGTAAAACTTTGTGCTGAAAAGCATGGCATCCCCGTATTACAACCGATCAAACTCAAAGATCCCATCTTTATTCAAGAATTAGCTTCATTTCAGGCCGATCTTCAATTTGTAGTGGCTTTTCGAATGCTTCCCGAATTGGTTTGGAATATGCCACGCCTTGGAACCTACAATCTACATGGTTCTCTTCTTCCAAAATACCGAGGTGCTGCTCCGATTCATTGGGCAGTGATGAATGGAGATCGAGAAACTGGAATTACGGTCTTTAAATTGAAACATGAAATTGATACCGGGGATATCATACTTCGTAAGACCATGCCCATCAATCGAAATGAAACGACTTCTCAGGTGCATGATCGAATGATGATGATTGGAGCTGAAGCTTTAGCTGAAGCTGCAAAAATGATTGAAAATGATCAAGTTGATTATTTAGAGCAACGCGAAGATGAAGTTTCGTTAGCTCCAAAGATATTCAAAGAAACGTGTTTGATTGATTGGAATCAGCCCGTAGAAATTGTTTACAACAAAATCCGAGGCTTGGCTTATTTCCCTGGAGCTTATTTTGTTTTTCAAGGGAAAACGGTTAAAGTTTTTCAAACTGAATTGGGTCAAGAAAAATTAACTCCTGGAAAAATAAAAGAAACCGAAAACGAAATCATCATCGGCTGTTCAGATGGATCATTATCCCTGAAAGAATTTCAAGTAGAGGGAAAAAGAAAAATGGAAATCGCTGAATTCCTTCGTGGAAATTCGGGGATGTTTAAAATTTAAGGTTCACACCCAACATCATGTGACGAGGTGCTCGATAACGACTGGGGTCAAAAGGTGGAGTACCGTAGGAGCTTGCGCTTCTAGGATCTTCAAATCGGGGGTCACGCCAGCTAAGGGGTACATCTTGACCGTATTGATATGCAATCCCTGTTACTGGATTGGGAATGATGGTATTCAATCGGTTGAAAACATTGGTTAATTGGAAAACCAATTCCAATTTCATTCCTTTTTTGATGTTCCACCAACGTTTTAAATTGCAATCAACCCAATAGTTGGATTGTCCGATTTTTGAATAAACGGCGTCTGGATCGGGATCTACATCAAACAAGGGGCGCCCGGTAATCGGGTCGTTGCCAATGAAAACGTATGGCGTATACCGGCGCCCTGTACGATAAATTCCTTCTGCATAAAACTGGAATTTATTTAGGGCTTTTTTACCAAATAAACCTTCTTTCTGATCGAGGGTAAACGTTCCAAAAACTTTTAGGTCCAAGGGAGAATCCCAAGCCATCGGACGTTCTTTGGTATTTTCTCGGTTTCCATTGTTCAAAATATCTTTTAACGCTTCATTGGCAGAGGAGCTCTGACCACTAGCTACCATGTAACTGGCACTGGCTTGTCCGTAAAACCATTTGCCCGCTTTTTTGGTATAGGTAACTTCAATTCCTCGAACGCGGGCATAGTCCGAGTTGATTCGAATGGTTCGTGCAATTTCTCGTCCGGTAATGTCTTTAATCTGAACCGACGCAGAAGTAATAAAATCGTATTTATCTTTCCAATAGGCCGAAACACCCAACGCATCGTTTTTGTCCAATTGAGTTCTTAGACCAAGCTCGTAAGAAATGTCGTACTCTGGATTCAAGTTGGGATTTCCAACACGAGAAACGGTTGAACGATCCTGGTAAAGTGGATTTAAACCTGCGTAAACGAAAGAGGGGTGCGGCAAATTCATGCTGTGATTGTAATTAAAAAACAGCATTTGATTGTCTTTTACCGGAAATGAAGCCGATACTTTGGGTAGGAAACGCATCTTCATTCGCTGTCCGAAAACTTGCATCGTTTGATCCAAATACTGCTGACGAACTTCATCGCGAATGGGGGTATTGGTGGCCGCAACGGCTTCGTCAACAAATTTTCCTGGAAACCAATATTCCATACGACCTCCAATTTCGGCCACTAATCCTTTGTATTTGGTCTTGTTGGAAACGAAGAAGGATCCCCTTGAAGGAGAAACCTTCCAAACATCGGAATAATCGCCCAAACGAAAACTTTGAGTGTACGTTCCATTGGGCAATTGGATAGGTGCCCCAATCCATGGACTCGAAATATCGATCCATTGCATTTCTTGGTGCTTAAATTCCGTTCCAAATGTGAGTTTATTCCCTGTTTTTCCGTAGTAATAATTACCCGTAAACTTGGTTGCATATTCCTCCAAGTAGTGGTCGTGCCATAACGTCGCAATTCCGTTGTTGTTGAATAATCCGGGGCCCGGCATCACGAATACAACGGAATCATTGGGATTGAATAAGTTGGAAGGAAAGTCAACAATTACTCTAGGATCCAATTCAGTATCAACATTTTGAGGACGCCAAGCACGGCCATTGGCGTCGGCACGTAGTTTCACAAAAAGCCTAGAGGCGGTAAGATTAAAGGAAATTTTAGAATTGGGAGTATGCGTCAAATTGAACGACTCCAAATTGGTGTCGTGGGTGTAGGTGTTACCATTATCAGGCTGTAACGAAAATTTATACTGGTAGCCCGGGGAAAAAGCGGCATCGTTTCCAAAAATTCGAAGCATATTTTCATCTTGATTGATGGTGATACTTTTCAAATAATTGAATGATAGTTTGGTTTTTGAAGAGATAGCATAATCCAATTTCAACATTGTAGCCCATCGATTATCTTGGGTTGGCGTTAGGAAAGTTGAAGTAGGATAGAGGGAGGAAATAACTTGATTGGCGGGAGTTCTGAAGTATTGATCGTCGAAAGTTGTTTTAAAAGTATGAAAGAACTTGAGTTTTTTGTTTTTAGTTAGCGGACCACCCATGGAATATTCATAGCTGGAGTTATTCCAAACCGAATTCCAATTGCGATTAAACCCAAATTGATCTTTCCGGAATCCAGCAGATGCTTCAAACTTATCACCACCTGAACGGGTTTTCGTTTTTACAATTCCTGCAGTTCCATCTCCCACTGAAACGTCACCACCACCCGTAGTTACATTGATTTCATCGATGGAATTTGAACCTAAATCAATTCCAAAACCAGTTCCTGCCATGGGATCAGAGGCATTTACACCATCAATAAGGAAAGCCGTTTCATAGGTTCTTCCTCCGCGAATGCTAATTCCTTCTGGATTGAGAACCACCCCGGCTTGGGTATTTAAAATACCTTGAACTTGTCGAGTAGGAGCCGCTTCAATGGTAGATCGATCAACGCGAGTTTCTGTTTTGGTTTGGTCGATATCAACCAATGGCTTTTCTCCAATAATTCTAAAATTCTGATCCAACGTAATTGCCGAAGATGCCAATTGTACTTGTAGGTCTTTCTTTTCCCCCGCTTTTAAAACAATATTGGTGTAGAGCAATTTCTCGTAACCAATCATTCCGATTTCTACATTGTAAGTTCCCGGTTTTACAAAGAGCAAAAATTTTCCATTGTTATCGGTAAAGGCACCATAAGTGGTTCCCTTACAAACAACACTAACTCCAGAAATCGGTTTACCGTCTGTTTTCTCAACAATCCGACCCATAATGGTGGCTTTGTCTTGAGAAAAAGATGATAGGGAAATCAAACAAAAAAGCACAAAAACGAAAAGACGCATCTTGCAAAGTTAATTCAAGGGATTCCCAACTTCATCCATCATCAGCACATTTCCTTTTCCATCCTCCAAAAAAGTAGCAGTTCCATGGTCAGGATGGAAAATATCGTTCATTTCCATTCCGTAGGGTTTCATATTGCTCAACAGTACCTGGGAATAAACACTTTCATCCCAATCTTGGAAAACAGGAGTTTCGGCCAGGTTTTCTGGGATACGCATTCCAAGAATAGTTTCGGAACTTTCTGCAGAAGGTAAACTAATTCCGTACTCGTACAAATTATTCATCAAGAAAGATTTGTAGGTTACCATGGAATACAATTCATCAAACTGAATGGGATGTAAGGTTACATCTTGAAACATTTTGAAATAATCGGAATAAAATTTCTTTTGTACTGCGTTGTCGAGAAGTGCAACAACGATTCCTAAATCTCCAACTCGCAACGAAAGGGTAAAGGCATTTAACCCTGTGCGAAAATCAAATCCGTTCGAGCCTTTAACTTCATGAACCTTGAATAAGAAAATTGAAAAAGGACGGAATCCTTCAATTTTAATTTTTCCCAAATGAGATTGCAAAACAAAATGAAGCATCTGAACTCGATTGATCACCCGATCATCGAACAGTTGCTGATTGCGATCATTTAATTTGTTTTTGGCCAAAAAGTATTCGTGATAAAGTACCCCGTACCATAATTGACTTAAATAGGCATGCAATTTATCTTCTTGGATGAATGGAATGGCGGCTGTTCCTGCTTGAAGTAAATCTTCAGCGTGTTTCTGTACATCTAACCAACCCGATTGCAATGCTTGGTTAGAAATCGGCAATTTGAAATGCTGATATTCCATTTGATCACCGGATAGGAAGGATAATCGTTTGGCATTGATTCCAAATTTTTGGGTCATCCACGGGAAGAAAACGTCGGTAATTTGGTCCTTTTCAATGGGTTCTCCGGTCAAAAAACATTTACCGAAATGAAAATCCATTTCATCGAATGGGTTGTATAGGGGGATTTTGTTTTCCATTTTTTTGATCTTTGGGATAAGGGCAATTTTTGCATCCACTTCCACAGCAATAGCCGCGCTTCAAATGGTACTCTTTAGTGAATTCCATGAGTCCATTTTCATTGAATACATAATCAATTCCCTCTTTTAACATGAGTAACCAACGTAAGAAGCTGGAGTGATGTTTAAAAGTTCATTTTTTATTTCTTCTGAAACATGTAGTTCCTGAATAAAATCATGAATGGTTTGCTGGGTAATTTTCCCACCTCCACGAGTTAATGCCTTCAAGGCTTCATAAGGTTTGGGATAATTTTCACGACGAAGGATGGTTTGAATTCCTTCAGCAACAATGGCCCAATTTTCATCCAAATCGTGCTGAATGGCTGTTGGATTAACCAATAGTTTGCTCATTCCTTTGGTGATACTTGCCAAGGCGATTTCGATGTGAGCAAATGGAACACCGAGGTTTCTCAATACGGTTGAATCGGTTAGATCGCGCTGCAAACGAGAGATAGGTAGCTTTGCTGAAAGAAATTCCAACAGCGCATTAGCAACCCCTAAATTCCCTTCTGCATTCTCAAAATCGATTGGATTGACTTTGTGTGGCATGGCACTGGAACCAACTTCATTGGCAATCACTCGTTGCTTGAAGTATTCCATGGAAATGTATTGCCAAAGATCTCTACAAAAATCTATCAGAATGGTATTGATCCGCTTTACATTATCAAAATATGCCGCAAGATAATCGTAGTGCTCAATTTGGGTAGTTTTTTGATAACGCGTTAATCCCAATTGATTTTCTACGAAATGATTTCCAAAGGATGGCCAATCGATGGAAGGATAAGCCACTTTATGAGCATTGAAACCGCCCGTTGCACCACCAAACTTAGCCGCAATGGGCACATTTTTTAAAGTTTCCAATTGCCGCTGCAATCGTTCAACAAAAACCTCAAATTCTTTTCCAAGAGTTACCGGACTGGCGGGCTGACCATGGGTTTTTGCCAGCATCGAAATGGTTTTGTAATCGTTGGCATGATGGCTGATGGTATTGATTAGACTTTCCAACTGAGGAATAAAATGCTGCACCGAATAGTCTTTCAAGGAAAGTGGAATAGCTGTGTTGTTGATGTCTTGACTGGTTAATCCAAAATGAATAAATTCCAAATTGAACGCTGGAATTTCCTGTTCCATGAATTCTTTGAGATAGTATTCTACCGCTTTTACGTCGTGGTTGGTGGTTGATTCGATTTCTTTAATTCGCGCTGCCTGGTTTTCGGAAAACGACGAGCACAAAGCGCGAAGTTTTGAAATGTCCGTTGTCGTTAAATGGTATTTCCATCCTAACGAGATGTCATTCAGAGCAATGAGGTATTCAATCTCAATTTTTACTCGATATTTAATGAGTCCAAATTCACTGAAAAATGCCGATAAGTGTTTTGTTTTTCCTCGATAACGGCCGTCGATGGGGGAGAGGTTAAAAAGTTCTTGCATGCCTTTGCTTTCGATTCCGAAATTTCTTCTTAAAATTGCAAATGCAAAAATCGGTAATTTTCTCGGTATTCTTCTGCTTTTTCTTTCTCGGAGTACATGCTCAAGATCATGCTACTCGAAGCATGAAAAAGGAAATGAAAGCGTATAACAAGAAGATGAAGAACGGTGATCAGGCTAAAGCTGGTGAAAGTGAATTCTCTAAGGCTCCAAAAAAGCCATTTTTACAACGAATAGGAATTGTTAAAGTGAATACACTTATTCCCAACTTTTTTGAATCGACCAATCGGCAGGATAAAAAAACTGCCCGAAGGATGAAAAAAAACTATCGAAAGGCTAAAAAAAGAATGAAGAAAAACTTTTCAACCTTCTACCGCTTTATACCTACAGAAAATCAAATCGTGATCCGTGAAGTTTGAAAATAGAAGTGGAATTTCTTTTAATCTGGAACATAAAAATTGGTTAGGTCAAGAGAAATTTATCATCGCAGGGCCTTGTAGTGCTGAATCGGAAGAGCAAGTTTGGGAAACCGTAAAAGAGTTCAAGAAAACGAGTATTTCTGCCATTCGTGCCGGAATTTGGAAACCTCGTACTCGTCCAAATTCCTTCGAAGGATTTGGCGAAATCGCCCTTCCATGGCTGGTGGATGCATCAAAAAAAGTGGGTATCCCTTGTATGGTGGAAGTAGCAACCCCTTCCCACGTTGAAAATGCCTTAAAAGCTGGAGTGGATATGATTTGGATTGGTGCCAGAACAACGGTAAATCCTTTCGCTGTTCAACAAATTGCCGATTCATTGAGAGGCATCAATGTTCCAGTATTCGTAAAGAATCCAGTAAACCCCGATTTAGCGCTTTGGATGGGAGCCTTGGAACGAATCGATCATGCCGGAATTACTCAGCTTGCCGCCATTCACCGAGGTTTCTCTTCTGGAAAAAGGCTCATTTATCGCAATGAACCACGTTGGGAAATCCCGATTGAATTGAAACGATTGGCTCCCAATATTCCCATGATCAACGATCCTTCCCATATTTGTGGAAGGCGAGATATTTTGCTAAATATTGCTCAAAAAGCCCTGGATTTAGAATTTGATGGTTTGATGATCGAAACACACATCAATCCTTCTGTTGCCATGAGTGATGCCGAGCAACAAATCACGCCCGATAGTTTGTTTGAGTTAATCAATCAAATAAAAATCCGATTAACACCTCAGTCTGTTTCCTGCAATGAAGATTTAGAGAAAGTTCGTAAAAAAATTGACGATTTGGATCATCAATTGATTCATTTATTGGCTGATCGGGTAAAACTTTCTCAAGAAATTGGAAGTATTAAAGCTCAAAATCATTTGACTATCATGCAATTTGATCGCTGGAGAAGTTTAGTTATGGATCGGTTAAAAACAGGAAATGAATTGGGATTAGATCGCGATTTTTTACTTCAGATCCTTCAAAATATTCATCAACTCTCCATTCAGGTACAAATGGAAATTTTTGAAGCAAATAAAGATCACGTGGAATGAAGACCATGAATTGGTTTGAATGGATTCAGTTTTCAAAATCGAACAGAATTTTTCTTCTTGCCGATGATTTTTTTCAAAACGATCCCTTACTGAAAGAAATCAAGGTAGATCAAAGCATATTCATTTCCGCAAAAATCGCTAAAAGTCTTTCAACGGTTGAATATGTTTGGAATCAACTCCTTGAAAACCAATTTACCAAACATGATTTTTTGGTTGGAGTAGGAGGGGGGAGCATTACCGATCTTACCACCTTTATTGCCGGTACTTACAAAAGAGGAATTCCCCATATTCTGGTACCAACCACCCTTTTGGCCGCTACCGATGCTGCCATTGGAGGAAAGGGTGGTATTGATTTTGGAAATTTTAAAAATGCCGTTGGCGTAATCAAATCACCAGAATTTTTAGTCATTTATCCCCATTTTTTTGAACAGTTAGGAATAGAAGAAACCACCTTTGGCTGGGCTGAAGTGGCCAAACATGCCTTAATCGGTTCATTTGATCTTTACAAAGAACTTAGTGCAAATAAGTTTCAAAATGTAGAATTCTTGGTTTCGAAAAGTGTAGAATTTAAAAATTCAGTTGTTTCAGAGGATTTGTATGAACAAGGCCGAAGGAAAATTCTCAACTTCGGGCACACATTGGGGCATGCTTTGGAATCGTATCAACTCGAGTCGAATTCCCCATATTCTCACGGAAAGTGTGTCGTTTTAGGCATGTTGAAAGAGCTAGAGATCATGCACAAAATAGGTTCTATCAGCCACTACCAAAAGGATGACATAACCCAATGGCTCCATCATTTATTCCCGTTGGAAAACCTACCCAATACTCCTTGGTTGGAGGTTCTTCCCTATGTAAAAAACGATAAAAAAAATGAAGGAAATTTGATCGGATTTGTTGAATTTTGCGGTGTTGGAAAAGTAGAACCAGAAATGAAATTATCCCTTCAAACAGTAAAAGAACTGTTGTCATGATCTATCAAGTAAGGAAACCTCAAAGTCCGATTTCCCACCTTCAAATTCAATTACCTGGTTCAAAAAGTGAAACAAATCGTTTGCTGATTATTCAGCATTTTCTTCAGCAGTCGTTGGATTTCAAAAATGCCAGCGAATCCGACGATAGTTTCATTTTGGAGAAAGCGCTCAAATTTGAATCATCAACCATTCAGGTAGGCAAGGCGGGAACAGCCATGAGGTTTTTAACGGCGTTGTTATCCATTACTCCCGGAGAATGGATTATTGAAGGTGATGACCGAATGCACGAGCGTCCCATCGAAGGATTGGTTGAATGTTTGAGGGAATTGGGCGCTGATATCGAATATACCGAAAATGAAGGATTCCCTCCCTTGAAAATAAAAGGAAAACCGTTGGATGGGGGAGTGGTACAATTGGAAAACCCCTTGAGTTCCCAATATGTATCTGCCTTGATGTTGGTTGCTCCTTACATGAAAAACGGATTAACCATTGAACTTTTCGGAGATGTGGTTTCTCAACCCTATATTACGATGACTTCGGGATTATTGTGGGATTTTGGAGTTGAAGTACAATTTTCAGGTAAAAAAATCATCATTCCGCCTTGTAAATACGAATACAAACCTCATAATGTTGAAAGTGATTGGTCGGCAGCGGGCTATTGGTATGCGCTAAACAGTTTTCTCAGTTTTCCGGAATTGGAATTGAGTACCCTTCGTTTGGTGAGTTTTCAGGGTGACAAAAAAATTGTAGAATTGTACAAAAATTTTGGAATTGAAACCCGATTTGGAAAAGATCGAGTGGTCCTTTGCAATTACCATCAAGTTTCCAATTATTTCAAACATGACTTCAAAGACGAGCCTGATCAAGTACAAACGTTTGTTTGTTTAGCCGCAGCTCATCGAATAAAAGCTCGTTTTTCCGGATTGCAAACCCTTTTCATAAAGGAAACAAATCGGGTTGATGCGCTTCAGAAAGAATTGAAAAAATTCAATGTGGAAATGAATGAAACGACTCCTGGATTTTTTGAATTGCAATATGGAGAAATCCCAGATAAATCCATTCCTATTCGAATATCAACCTACCAGGATCATCGGATGGCCATGGCATTTTCGGTGTGGGCTGCCGCAGGATACTGCATCGAAATTGAAGATCCTGAGGTCGTTACCAAATCATATCCTCATTTCTGGGACGACTTGAAACGTGCCGGCTTCTCGGTGAATGAGGTTAATTAATTTTGCGTAATTCCTGGGTAATTTCTCGTATTAATTGGGGACCTTGATAAATAAAGCCCGAGTAAATTTGAATAAGGTCAGCCCCGGCCATAATCTTTTCCCGAGCATCTTTGGCATTCATAATTCCTCCGGAACCGATAATTATCTTTTCTTTTCCAAGAATTTCTCGAGCACGACGAACCAATTCGGTGCTCAAATGGGTTAGAGGTGCACCTGAGAGTCCACCAGCACCGATTTCTTCCACCATTTTCGGACTCGTTTTTAGATGGTTACGACCAATGGTGGTATTGGAAATGATCATGCCCTCAATAGGAGAATTTTTCACACAAAGGCAAAGTTCTTGAAAATCCGTTTCGTTTAAATCTGGCGCAATTTTTAAAAGAATGGGCTTCTTGATCGATTTATGTTGGCGTTCTTGATCCAAGATTTTCAATAGGTTTTCCATAAAGGTGACCGATTGCAAATCGCGCAGGCCAGGTGTGTTGGGAGAACTAACGTTAACAACCAAATAATCAACGAAATCATAGATTCCATTGAAAGAAATGACGTAATCGTTTATGGCATTTTCATTGGGTGTGATTTTATTTTTTCCAATGTTTCCACCAATGATTTGATGCTTGTTTTTTGAATTTAGATTTTTTACGACGTCTTCCAAGCCTATATTATTGAAACCCATGCGATTGATGATAGCTTGATCTTCAACCAAACGGAAAAGTCGAGGTTGGGGATTTCCATCTTGCGGTTTTGGCGTTACGGTACCAATTTCAACAAATCCAAATCCTAAATCGATCATTTCTCGATAAAAATCGGCGTTTTTATCAAATCCAGCAGCTAATCCTAATCGACTTGGAAACGTAATTCCCATGCATTGAAAACTATCTTTTTCGGATAATTTGGTTTGAAATGGTATTAGGAATGGTTTTAAAATGGCAGAAGAATGAAAAAGCTTTAACCATCGCACGGTGATGTGGTGTGCTTTTTCGGGATCGAGTTGAAACAAAAAGAATTTTATTATCGAGTACATGCTCGCAAAATTAGAATTTTACCCTGAATTTTAAGAATCCTAATTTATTCGATAATTTATATTATGTTAAGTAAGGAAAGGGAGAACATGACTTATCTTTGTTCTTATGCAGGAATGGAATAATTTATCGTACTGGGAATCGAAAATTTGGAAAAAGAAATTTGACCTGATTGTGGTGGGTTCTGGCATTACCGGAGCAACAGCAGCCATCCATTTTGCAAAAAGAAATCCTGGAAAAAGAGTTTTAGTTTTGGACCAATTTCAATTGGGTTTAGGAGCAACATCCAAAAATGCTGGATTTATTTGCTTTGGTTCGCCAACTGAATTACTGGAAACGCAGAAAAATTTCGGAAAAGAATTTTTAGAATCGCAATTGCGAAAAAAATGGCACGGACATCAAATACTTCTTAAAAC
>JAIYBD010000066.1 GCA_027488715.1 Bacteroidota bacterium
CTTTTTGGCCGATATTGATCCCAAATGAATTTCAGCTTGGCATTTCCAGCCGTTTCTTTGAACTGAACCCGAATAGAAACCAACCTGCCTTTGGTGAAATTGAAGGGAATACTTCGGGTATGATAAGATACCTTTTCCCATTGGTCGATGACCAATTTTCCATCGATGTACAACCGAAAACCGTCGTTGCCTTCCAGACCAATTTTTCCGACAAACGTAGTGTCCCACTGGAAATTTCCGCGGTATTCCACGGCGAAATGTTCTTTTCGAATGCGATCGTCGGGCCCCATGAAGGTGTAGTGAAAATCGATTTTCTCTTCCCGACGAATAAATATTGGTTCACTTTCAAACGTTGGATCGTTGAAATACCGAGCTTCCCATCCCAATTGCCCTTCGTAAGAGATCGCTTCTTTGGGAACTACGGAGAATTCTTCCAATTTTCGAAATGCACCTTGGGTATAGGAAATGCTGGTTTTGCTACCAAACTGTTTTTTCAGACCTTCTAAAAAAGAAACCTTTTGAATTCCAGAACCAGAATAGCCTCCCGTTCTGCACTCAACTGCGTCGGCGCCAATCACGGCAATCGATTTGATTTGCTTGGAAAGAGGAAGTGCGCCGCCTTCGTTTTTAAGCAATACCACCGACTGTTCGGCGGCTTCTCTCGCCAGTTTTTGATGTTCAACAACCGAAAAACCGCGGTAGGCTAGATACGGATTTTCGAACAATCCCAATTCGAACTTCAATCGTAAAATTCGAGATACAGCAGAATCAATTACTTGGGGATTCATACTTCCATCCAAAAAAGGCTTTTCAAATAGGGTATGATGCTGAATGTCGCCTTGATAAATGACATCGAGGCCATTCTCTACCGATTTTTTACCTGAAGTAGCGTAATCGGGTGAGGTGTTATGAAGCACATTGGCGCCACCAACTGCTCCAGCGTCGGAAATGACAAAACCGTTGAATCCCCATTCTTTTCTTAACTTTTGCTGAAGCAATTCGGGGTTCATTCCACTGGCTTTCCCGTTCACCGAATTGTAGGCCGACATGATGGAGCGGGAACCGCCTTCCTGAATGCATGCCTTGAACGGAGGATAGTAGTAGTTATTCAATGTTCGCTCATCGAGATGAATGGGATAGCTATCGCGCCCGCCATCGCCTACATTCGCAATGAAGTGTTTGGGCGTGGTAATCAGATTCCGTTTTTCGAATGGTCGCACGAAGGCCACGCCCAAAATGCTGTTCAAGAAAGGGTCTTCTCCGTAGGTTTCTTCCACGCGTCCCCATCGAACGTCGTTTCCCAAATTAATTACCGGAGAGAGCACTTGATGGAATCCGTGTTGTTGGGTTTCCAACGCAATGGCATCGGCGATACGACCCATCAAGGGAGAATTGAAGGTGGCCGCTAGCGCAATCGATTGGGGAAACGAAGTCGAGATGTCGGCTTCGCAACCGTGTAAGCTTTCTCCAATGAAGAAGGTAGGAATACCCAATCGGGTTTTCTCGATGAAAAATCGCTGCACATCATTCACTTGTGCAACACTCATTTTTAATAGGGAATCGACTTGTTTTTGGGAGTACATTGGTATTCGCTGGTGATCCCATGGTAAATTCCATTTGATTCCACAAACCCCCGATTGGAAAGCCAAAGTATCAAATTTCCCAAAAAAATAAACCGAAAACAACTGCCGAAACTTTTCTTCCGGCGTCATTCGACTCAATAAATCGGCAACTCGTTTGTCGGTCGGAAGGGTAGAGTTCTTGTAAGGCAACGTTGGAGTTTGGCTGAAAGCCGAAAACACTCCGCAAGCGCCTACAAGGAAGGCCCAAACGAGAAACTTCATGTTAAACAATCACTTTTCGAATCACTTCCACGATTCGATCGGTGGCCATTCCGTCCCAAAGAGGCGGAACATTTCCTTGCTTGTAAGTGCCTTGAACAATGGAATCCATGTAGTGGCTAATGGCCTCAAATTCAAACGGAACCAAGGTGTTGGTCCCATGAATGATGGTGCTCGGCCGTTCGGTATTTTCTCTGATCGTTAAACAAGGAACCCCACAGTACGTTGATTCCTCCTGAATTCCACCGCTATCGGTAAGGATGAATGCGCAACCTTTGATCAAACGTTGGAACGAAAAATAATCGAGTGGGGGAGTGAAGATGATGTTTTCATTGTTGCGCACCCGATCACCCAAACCGAACTTTTCAATATTGTTGCGGGTGCGAGGATGAATGGGGAACACTACTTTCAGGCCCAAATGGTCGGTTGCTCTTTCGCACACCTGCAACAATTTCTCCAAATTGGGGGCATCGTCCACATTGGAAGGGCGGTGCATGGTCATCAATACGAAACCTTTTTCGGAAAGATGGAATCGCTCCATGGCATCCGAAGCTAAAATTTGAGGTTCGAAGGCTACCAAGGTATCAATCATGGTGTTTCCTACGAAATGCATGGCTTTGGGATCTTTGCCTTCTGCGGTTAAATGGTCGATGCCACTTTGTTCGGTAATGAAGAAATGGTCACTCAAGGCATCGGCAACGAGGCGGTTGTGCTCTTCGGGCATGCCGCGGTCGAAGCTGCGAAGTCCCGACTCGAGGTGAGCAATGGTTACACCGGCTTTGTTGGCGGCAATGGCCGCCGCTAAAGTCGAGTTCACGTCACCTACCACAATGCACAAATCCGGACGCCATTCGGCCATCACGCCTTGTAGCTCAATGATGATGCGTCCGATTTGTCGGGCGGGTTCACGGTCTTCAATATTCAAATGGTAATCGGGCTTCTTTAATTGCAATTGTCGGAAGAAAACATCGCTCATGTTTTCGTCGAAATGCTGCCCTGTGTGCAACAACCGGTATTCAAATTCACCGGGGTATTGGTTGAAAACTCGTTCGAATTGAGTGATTTTGATGAAGTTGGGGCGAGTGCCCACCACGATCAATATTTTCTTAGGCATCGGAATTCTTCGATTTGGAGTGAAAGAAATAATAAATGGGTAATCCTAGTAACATGATTCCTATTCCATACAAACTGTTTTCCGTTTGATTCACAATGATATTGATGGAAACCCATACGGCCAGAATGATGTAAAGAGCAGGAAGGAAAGGATATCCAACCGCTTTGTAGGGACGTTCCATTTCAGGTTTTTTCTTCCTCAAGATAAATAAACCACCTACGGTGAGGATGTAAAAAATCAAAACGACAATGATGAGAAAATCGAGTAATTGATTGTATTGACCACTCAAACAAAGCAAGCCTGACCACAACATTTGAATGGTTAGTCCGTACTTGGGAACTCCATCGGAAGTGAGGTTTGCCGCTTTCTTGAAGAACAATCCATCTTTGGCCATGGCCATGTAGGCACGTGGAGCCGTGAAAATGAGTCCGTTTAAACAACCAAACGTGGAAAGCATAATCAATCCGGCCATCCAAAATTGTCCGCTGTCGCCCAAAAGTTTCTGCATGAAGGCCGTTCCAACCCGTTCTTGGGGCGCATTGGCAATTTCGGTGATGGGCATTACGTACACGTACATGATGTTCACCAAGATGTAGATTAGTAAAACGCTTCCAGTGCCTAAGGCTAACGAAAGTGGTAAATTCCGTTTTGGATTATCGACTTCTCCAGCGGTGTAGGTGATGTTGTTCCAAGCATCGGCAGAGAAAAGAGAGCCGGTCATGGCCGCTCCGAAAACGCCTAGGGTTCCCCAGGTAAACACGTCGGGCCAAGCTGGAGAGAAATTTCCCCAATCGCCAATCCCGTTCATGCCGATGAACAAACCTGCCAGAACCACAATCACTAGGGCTAAAATTTTAGCTACCGTGAAAATATTTTGCACCAAGGCCGAATTTTTTACGCCTCGGTAATTCACCAAGGTGAGGGCAACAATGCTAGCAATAGCAATCAGTTGTTGAAGACTAATTTCTTTGAATCCTAAGTCAAGGATGATGTTGGTGCTGCTGCAATCGTCCCAAAAAACGCCGAGGAACTTGGCGAAGGCCATCCCTACGGCAGCAATCGTTCCGGTTTGAATCACCGAAAACAAGCTCCAACCGTATAAAAATGCTGTTCTTTTTCCGTAAGCCTCCCGCAAGTACACGTATTGTCCGCCGGCTTGGGGGTACATGGCCGCCAATTCACCGTAACTCAAAGCCCCAAGCATGGTGATGATAGCGGTAAGAACCCATGCACCAATTAATAATCCGGGCGATTTTACCTGTTGGGCAATACCAGCCGAAACGATGAAAATACCCGAACCAATCATGGATCCCATGATGATGGTGGTACTATCAAATAAACTCAGTTTTTTACTCATGGCTTCCAATTGGCGGGGTCGTTTCTCCACGTTCCCAACTTTTCTAATAAGTTCTCTTGGATGTATTCGCCTTGCATGGCCGCTTCCAATAGGTGGTCGTAGTCGGAAAGCGAATAATAGGGGACTCCAATTTTTTCGAAAACCTCATCGGCTTTCACGAATCCGTAACTGAAGGTGGAAAGTGTCGCAAGGACTTCGGCTCCGGAAGCGATGATGGCTTCTACGGCTTTGGCCGAACTTCCTCCTGTGGAAATTAAATCTTCAATCACGACCACTTTCCAATTGGGATCAATTTTTCCTTCAATCTGATTTCCCATGCCGTGATCTTTGGGTGCACTACGAACATAGGCAGCCGGCAACTCAAGGGCATCGGCCACCAAGCAAGCTTGGGGAATCCCCGCTGTGGCTACGCCAGCGATGCAATCCACATCAGGAAAATGGGTTTCAATGAATTTGACCAATTCCACCGTGATGGTTTTCCGAATATCGGGATACGAAAGAGTTAAACGATTGTCACAATAAATGGGAGATTTCCACCCACTTGCCCATGTAAAAGGATTTTCTGGTTGTAATTTTACCGCACCACATTCGAGCAAAAGCCCGGCGATGTCGTGGGCAACTTCGGAATTTTGAATCATAATGCGAACTTACTAAAAATGAGGGAAATTAAAGTTTACTTGCAACACACGTTGCTCTCAATTTATCCACCAATTACGTTGGAAATTCCAGCTGGGGTCGAAGTGTCCAATTTTAATCCTTCCAAATTCAAAAAGAAAATCGGGGAATGGATGGCGAGAACAACCCGTTCTCAAGTGGTTGTGATCCATAACAATCCATCTGAAGTGCTCTTGGAATTGGAAAAATCGTTGTTGTTGATTCCCGCTGCCGGCGGATTGGTTGAAAATGGAAACGGCGCTTTGTTGTTGATGAAACGCCGTGGATTTTGGGATCTCCCCAAAGGTAAAATCGACGATGGGGAAACGCTCGAAGAAGCCGCCGTTCGAGAGGTTCAGGAAGAAACGGGCTTGCAGGCGGTTCAGTTGGGCCCCTTTATCATCACCACGTTTCATGCGTATTTTTTAAAAAATCAAGCTTGCCTGAAACCCTCCCATTGGTATTGGATGAAGGTGGAAGGAGTTCCTGCCGTCCATCCTCAATGGGAAGAAGACATCACCGAAATCATTTGGATTAATAAGGATGAAGTGGACGATTACCTTCCCATGTCACTTCCAACCATTCAAGATTTATTGCTTATTTGGAAGGAATCGTAAATTGAGGAGGAAGTAAATCCGAACAATCCCGACCGTATTTCAATAAATCTCTAACCACACTGGAAGAAATATGACTCAAATGAGGTTGGGTCAGAAGGAAATACGTGTCGATGCCCGAAATTTGAAAATTCATTTGAGCAATGCTTTGCTCGTAGTTGAAATCGGTTCCATTGCGAAGTCCGCGTAACAAAAAATTTGCACCGATGCTCTTTGCAAAATCTACCGTTAAACCGGAGTATTCGGCTACGGAAACCTTGGAGAAATTGGAAAAGACTTGATTTAACTGGCTTAATCGTTCTTCCTTAGAAAAATAGGTTTGTTTGGAAGAATTCGCGCCCAACGCCACAATCACTTCATCGAACAGCGCACAGGCGCGTTCTACCATGTCGTAATGTCCCCGAGTAATGGGATCAAACGTACCTGCAAAAACAACTTTCTTCATTTCGTTTCAAAGATAGAGAAAACCGATTGTCCGTACACCCTTTCTTCCATCCAGTGGGGGTGATCCTCGAACGATAACCCGCTGCGATGTTCTAGAATGATAAGAACTCCGGGGCGGGTGATTAAATCAGGAATTTCACGCATGCGAGGATGGTCGTAGGGCGGATCGGCAAAAACGAAATTGGTTGATTCTGGCAATGCGGAAAAAAAAGAAAAGGCATCTTTCTGAACCACTTGTACCGGCAATTGTAGGTCTAGAGCCGCTTTCTTGATCCATTGTACTCCGGCGGGATGCTTTTCAACGCAGGTTACCTTGGCCCCACGAGAAGCAAATTCCAATCCCATGTTTCCTGTTCCACTGAAAGCATCTACGGCTTGGAAATCTTCCCAATCGTACCGGGATTGAATCCAATTGCAAATCGCCTCCTTGGATAAATCGGTGGTGGGGCGAACGGGAAGCCCTTTGGGCGGTTGCAATCGTCGGCCACCGGCGCTACCGCTGATGATTCTCATGTGGTCATCACGTTTAGCGCCGCCAAGGATTGAACGGATGCATCCGGAAAAAAATGAGGAGCCTGCAATCGAAGTCCACCAAAGGGAAGAATTCTAAAAACGTAACGTTGAAGTAATTTCCATACCTCGGAATCTTCGGTAATTTCACCCAAAGCGTGAATCTGAACTTCTTGGTTATTGATTTTTAGCGACTGAAACACATTTAAAATGTGGTACAAAACATCCGTGCTTCCCTGAAAAGAAAAGGTGTTTGCCAATACCAATTTCTGATTTTCACCTACCCAGATTTGAAAGGATTTATTTCTTAAAATAATCCAAACCAAAGGTTCCTTCTGCAACTGTAGATGTTGAAAGAATCCCTTCATCCAAAAATAAGTCATGGGAATGACCTCTTCTCCCCTCAACGCCGAGGTTTCATGAATCACCGAAATTCCCTCTTCTGAAAAGGAATGAACTTTAGGAAAGGCATGATTCGAAAATCCAAGTTGTTGAGAAAGTTGATGAATATTGATTTCCGAAAGGAGTGAAAGGGGAGCCAAGGTAAAGTTGGTCGGCTCGGCGATTTGAATGGCGTCTTCATTCCAACCCATCACTTGGGGGGTATGCTGTCGGTATTCCAATTCATCATCGAACATTTCCATCACATCGATTTCGTGCGAAATTCGATTCACCCATGCCAAACCGAACAGGTTTCCCCAGTGGATAAACCGGGCTTGATGTTCGGTAGCATTAACGATCACGTGTCTTGGGTTGAAAGATTGCATGCTTCAAAGTTACCTTTGCAAAATGAATTTAGAAACTCGAATTCGGGAGAAATTAAAAGGGCAGCGGTTCATGCACCACATTGGCTTTGAAATCACCAAGATTGAGGAGGGGCGAATTGAGGGTGAAATGCCTTTAAACGAACACACCAAGCAGCAATTGGATTTCCTACATGGAGGAGTAACGTTAACGGTTTCCGATATTGTGATGGGGTTTGCCGCATTAACAAAAACTCCTGAACCTCAAAAAGTTGTTACCGCAGAATTAAAATTATCTTTTTTAAATCCTGGTATTGGCGAGCGACTGCGAGCGGTGGGCATAACCTTGAAATCTGGTTCCAAATTGCATTTTTGTGAGGCAGAAGTATTCGTCATTCACCAAGGAAAAGAAACCTTAATCGCTAAAGCTTCTTCCACCATGGCGATCATTTAAAACTTTTTTTTTAAACCGTTGTTGATGGAGAGAGAAAACTTTAGAGCATTGGAGCGATTTACGATTAAAGACATTGAAGTATTAACGGACATTAAGGCCCATACTTTGCGCATTTGGGAGCAGAGATACGATATTATTCGTCCCAAAAGAACCGACACCAACATTCGCTATTACGACGCCGATGATTTGAAATTGTTGTTGAACATTTCTGTGCTCAACCAGCATGGAGTAAAGATTTCATCTATCGCTGAAATGTCGAAGGACGATATCGGACGTAAAGTGGCAGCCATCACCCTGAATAATTTTGAATCTGATCATCAAATCAAAGCCATGGTGTACACCATGTTGGACTTGAATGAAGATCAGTTTGAGAAGATCGTAATGACCAACATCCTTCAGAAAGGATTTGAAGCTTGCATGATTGACGTGATTTTTCCGTTCATGTCCAATGTTGGGATTTTGTGGTTATCGGGGTCGATTACTCCAGCTCACGAACATTTCATTTCGAATATTATTCGCCAGAAACTGATTGTTGCAATCGATGGACAGGTACGTCACAAGAATGAGTGGGGAAAGAAATTTGTTTTGTATCTTCCTGAAAACGAATACCACGAACTCGGATTATTGTTTTCTTCCTACTTGATCAAAGCGAGGGGGCATCATGTTGTTTACCTTGGCCAAAGCGTACCTATTTTAGACCTGCCTGTGATTGCCAAGGCATATCAACCCGATTATTTTTTCACAGCCGTAACAACAAGTTTCCCCAAAGGGACTGTTCAAGATTACGTGAACGAAGTGCATAAGTTGGTGCCGGATGTGCCATTCTTGTTTTCTGGTCGAGAAGTGATCCATAAAAATCCAGAATTTCCTACGGGTTCTAGAATAATCAAAGATTTCAACCAATTGGTGGAGATGTTTAAAGATTTATGACCGGATTATTTTGGCTTTTTATCGGATTTGTAGGAATGGAGGTGGCCTCCATTTTTATTCATCAGTTTCTTTTTCATGGGCCACTTTGGTTCATTCATAAAACACATCATCGGCCTAACTCCGGATTTTTTGAGTTGAATGATTTATTTAGCTTGATTTTTGGCGGATGTTCGGTTTACCTAATCGTTTCGGGGGCTTCAGAAATGAATTCTTCTTTCTTCGTAGGATTGGGGATCGCCCTTTACGGTTGGTTGTATTTTATCTTGCACGACATCGCTGTGCATCGTCGCATCAAGAACAAAATTTTCTTCAAAAATAAATACCTCAATTGGGTTCAACGAGCACATTGGGAGCATCATAAAACGCAAGAACGAGACGGCAGCGTTAGTTTCGGTTTGTTTTGGATTCCCTTGCATCTTTGGAAAAAATTTAAGGTTGAAAAACGGTGAATCCAAATTCTTCTTTTCGAAGTAATTTTGAGCATGCCCTTTCGATTTTTCCTCGCCCTCTTTTTAGTTTTTATTGCGGCTCAAGGTGAAGCTCAGGTAAAAAATGTGCTGATTTCCAGCGATTTTAATCCCAATGAAGTCACCATTGCTATTCATCCCAAGCAGCCTCATGTTCAAGTTGCGGCATCCAACCTCAACAACGTTTATTATTCCATTGATTCCGGTAAAACATGGACTCAAACCCAAATCAGCTGTCCATACGGAATTTGGGGAGATCCCATTTTGGTGAGTGATCCCAACGGAATTTTTTACTACTTCCACCTCACCAATCCAAGTGAAGGGACATGGATCGACCGACTGGTTTGTCAGCGCTCCTTGGATGGTGGTAAAACATGGACTTCTGGAGTCGCCTTCGGATTGAATGGGAAGAAAAAGCAGGACAAAGAAGGCGTTGCAGTTCATCCGAAAACTGGAGAATTGGTAGTTACCTGGACACAATTCGATGCGTATGGATCTAAAAATCCGCTCGATTCTTCCGTCATTCTCTTTTCAAAATCAACCGATCGAGGTGAAACCTGGTCGACGCCCAAACGAATTAGCACCTTTGCCGGAGATTGCTTGGATAGCTCCAATACGGTGGAAGGTGCAATCCCCGTTTTTGGCGATAATAATGAAGTGTTTGTCAGTTGGAGTGGTCCCAAAGGCATTGTTTTTCAAAAGTCTTTGGATGGAGGAGAAACGTGGCTACCTGCCGAAAAAGTAGTGGTGCCTGGGCATTCGTGGACGTTTAACGTTCCGGGTATTTACCGGTGCAATGGAATGCCTCAAACCCTTTATCAACGGTCCCAACGTCGGATTTTTATTCTTTATTCCGATCAATCGAAAGGGAAATTTGATACCGATGTTTGGTTAGTTTCCTCCAATGATGCCGGTGAATCGTGGAACAAGCCTGCTCGTGTGAATCAAGATTCTCCGGGTAAACATCAGTTTTTTGCCTGGGGTGCCGTTGATGATTCCACCGGAAAGGTTTGGATTGTTTATTATGATCGAAGAAATTATCCGAATGCATTGACGGATGTTTTCCTCACATCGACCCTGCAAGGGGATCAATTTGTGGAACAAAAAATTAGTCAGCAACCCTTCCTTCCAACCGATAAGGTTTTCTTTGGCGATTATTCATCGGTGGCGGTACACGGCAATATGGTTCGTCCGATGTGGACCCGATTGGAACAAGGCGCGCTTTCGGTTTGGACCGCCTTGGTGGAAGATACGATTTCACCTGTTGTGGTATCTCAAGAAAGTTCAATACAACTTGATGCCAGCGCTTCTGCTTACGTTTCCTTTAAATTGAGAAAATCTGCGCTGGTTCAATTGAAATTGGTGGATATGAATGGGGTAACCAAGGCCGAGGTTATTTCCAATGAGTTGAAGGTGCCTGGAAAATACATCATCCCCATCGACAAAAAAGCCCTCCGGATTTCGGAAGGCTTGTATTATTATGTGCTTGATATCGAGGGATTGCCTTCGAAAAAGAAGCTGATTACGGTTCGTTAATTGTTTCCTCCAATTTGAATGCTCCACATCCATTCTGGAATTTCAACCAAGTTGGGTGCATTTTTAAAGTAGTTGGACATGCGGTATGAGAAGGTGAGCGCTAAAAGATTGTTGCCAATACGAACCATGGGGCCATATTCTACGGGATTGATGTAATCTAATTTTCGGTACGTTTGAATTTCTTCCCGAACACCATTGATGCGTGGATTGTACCGGTATTCATTCACTAAACTACCAGTGCGAAAGACATTGGCATATCCACCAAAATCAAAAAATGTTCGGATTTTATTGTGCGATGGGGTAATGAAAATTCGGTCCATCAATCGCAAACCAAGAGCGGAAACATTTAAAGTTTGTCGATGAAATTGTGGATTATTGACAGGGAAAAGTGATTTTCCCACATCGTATTGGGAAGATTGGTTTACGAAATAGGCACCTAATACCAGAGAAGAAGCATCGCACCATTTTCGATACACTTCTAAACCAATATTAAATCCAATTCCTTGATTGTTGATTCCACTGGCGTGATCTTTGGTGCCAGAAAATGAAGATAAATCGATGATGCTTGTCGCATCCCATTTGCTTTTTTTCTTTGTTCCATCTTCGGTGATTGGCGCCAAAGTGCTGTCGTTTCCTTCTAAAATTCTACTGATGAGTTCCTGACCTTGAGATTGGGAAAGAGCCAATAAAAATGACCCGGTAAATAGTAGTTTTTTAATCATGGTTTGGTTTTTAGTTGAATGGATTGATTCCAATAATGTATGCGTAAGACATTTTTTTTGTTTCGAGGGTTGTACCATGTAATGGGGTTTGGGGTAACCGGAATGAAAGTTTTATATTCGATCAATTGGCCTTTCTCGTTTTCAATGGAATAAAAAACCATGCGAGGCCAACGAATAAAATA
>JAIYBD010000156.1 GCA_027488715.1 Bacteroidota bacterium
ACGGTTATGACAAAGAACCTCGATTTTCTCCTGATGGAAAACAATTGGCTTGGCTGTCGATGGAACGCAACGGTTATGAAGCCGATTTGAATCGGTTGATGGTTCAAGGAATCGACGACCAAGGCAATCCATTTGGAAAATCTCAAAACATAACGGGGTCTTTTGAATACAATTCCCATCATCCCGTCTTTTTCACCAATTCAAAAATTGGAGTAACCGTAGAAATTGAAGGTACCATTCAAATTTATTCAACCGAAAAGAAGACCGATTGGAGCGCATTGAAACCCGCCACCAAAGGATTCCACAATTACAACGATTTCGCAATGGCGGGAACTCAACTTTTTGGACTAAAGTCCACCCTACTCGCTCCCAATGAACTTTACCTAATTGACGGCTTGAAAATGACGGAAACAAAAGTTTCAGCCATCAATGATGTAATTTTTAAGAATTATGCGACTCCCACCATGGAGTTGGTGAAAGTTCCCTCCACCGATGGAAAAGAAATTTTCACTTGGGTGGTTAAACCGGCCAACTTCAATCCCAATCAAAAATATCCGGCTTTATTGTTGTGCCAGGGTGGACCTCAAAGCATGGTAGGCCAAGGGTTTTCAACCCGATGGAATACCCGGGTGATGGCTGGGCACGGATACGTAGTAATGTACCCCAACCGAAGAGGATTACCAGGATTTGGAAAAGATTGGAACGAAAGCATTTCGGGAAAGTGGGGCGATCAAGCCATGAAGGATTTGTTATCGGTTACCGATCATTTTGCGAAGCAATCCTACATCAATAATGAAAAGTTGGGAGCCGTTGGTGCAAGTTTTGGCGGATATTCGGTGTATTGGTTAGCAGGAAATCACCAAAATCGATTCAAAGCGTTTGTTTCACATTGTGGGATTTTCAACACCGAAAGCATGTATGCGAGTACAGAGGAAGTGTTTTTCAGCGATTGGGATTCAGATGGACCGTTTTGGAAATCTCCCAAACCGAAAACCTACACCGAATATTCTCCTCATTTGTACGTGAAGAATTGGAACACACCCATTTTGGTGATTCACAACGAGAAAGATTTTCGGGTGCCGTTGGAACAAGGACAAATGGCGTTTACTAGCGCACAATTATTGGGTGTTCCGAGCAAATTTTTGGTTTTTCCCGACGAAGGTCATTGGGTTCAAAAGCCACAAAATTCGGTTGCGTGGAACCGGGAATTTTTCAGTTGGTTAGATTCCTACTTAAAATAAGCAAGATCATTCAAGAATTTTGACCTCTTTTCTTGAGATTTGAACGTTACCTTTGCGACAAATTTTTTAACCAATTATGAAATTAAAATCGCTTTTTGCAGGATTTCTGGTAGGAATTCTGTTCCTTTCCTCTCGTGCCGACGAAGGAATGTGGCTGCCGATGCTCATTGGCAAGAATTATGAGCAAATGAAAAAACAAGGATTCCGCTTAACTGCTGATGATTTGTACAACATTAACCAAGCCAGCTTGAAAGACGCCATCGTTTGGTTCAATGGTGGATGTACCGGAGAAATCGTTTCCAAACAAGGAATGATTTTCACCAATCACCACTGCGGTTATGATGCTATTGCGGCCAATTCAACCCCCGCCGATAACATTCTCGACAACGGATGGTGGGCTCCTACCATGGCTGCTGAAAAACCCATCAAAGACATGTGGGTTTCGATTTTGGTTCGCATGGAAGATGTTACCGGTCGTGTACAAGAAGGTTTAGCAGGTGTACCAGAAAAAGATCGCAACAAAAAGTTGATGGAAATCAACAAGAAGATCGTAGAAGAAGTAACCAAGGGCACCGGATACGATGCTCGTGTTTCTGAATACTACCGTGGTAATGCCTACTATTTGTTGATTTTTGAAAAATTCAACGATGTTCGCTTGGTAGGAACTCCCCCTCAATCCATTGGAAAATTTGGAGGAGACACCGACAATTGGGTTTGGCCCCGTCACACCGGAGACTTTTCTGTATTCCGTGTTTATGCCAGCAAAGAAAACAAGCCCGCTGCGTTCTCCAATGACAACGTGCCTTACGTTCCAAAGCGCCACCTTCCTGTATCCATCAAAGGTGTAAAAAACAACGATTTTGCCATGGTTTACGGTTTTCCCGGACGTACCAATCGCTACGAAACCTCCATGGGTGTAAAGTTGGCCATCGAAAAAGTAAATCCAACCATTGTAAAATTGCGCGACATCCGTCTTTCTAACTGGAAAAAACAAATGGATGCAAACGTAGATCACCGTTTGAAGCTTTCTTCCATGTACGCTAGTGTTGCGAACTATTGGAAGTATTTCATTGGGCAAACCGAGCAAATGCAACGTTTGAAAGTTTATGATTCAAAACTTGCTACCGAATCGAAATTCCAAGATTGGGCTAATGGCAAAAAAGAATACCAAGCCTTGTTAACCGATTGGAAAGTAGCTTATGGCAGCTGGGAGAAGTACGCTGTTCATAGCACTTACATGAATGAAGGCATCATGGCTTCAACTTCATGGGCGCGCTATGCACTGCAAATGAAGGGTTTGAGCGAAGCTTTGGGCAAGAACGATGCAGAGAGCATCAAAAAAGCAACGGAAGGTTTGAAAAAAGGTGCTGAAGCGTTAAAAGCGAATGCTTTCCGTGAACCGTCTGACCGTGCTATCCTCGCAGCGATTTTAGTTCAGTTTTACAAAGACATTCCTGCCGATCAACATCCAGCGGTTTTGAAAGAAGTTTTCAAA
>JAIYBD010000185.1 GCA_027488715.1 Bacteroidota bacterium
ACCAACGTTCCTGGAGGAGGAGGAATCAACCGTACGTCGGTGACGGTAGTATTGTATATTTCCTTTTCAAAAATTTGCAACCCATACAATTCTTGTTGGGATAACTGAACCTCTCCCCTTCTCCATCGATCGAATTTAGAATCGGCCGAAATCATGGTCAACAAAAATTGCTCAATGGCCTTAAACATCAGGGTATCGGTCACTTCATTTTCTTGAAATGCCTTTTTAAACATCTTTTGGTAACGGGGCTGCTGATTGAGTTTTTTGACAACATTTTCCACTCTATCGCCCATTTCGATGGGATCTTCGATGGGAAAATGAATTTGCTTTCGTAGGCTAGAGGCGCGCCCATCCCAAAGAAATTCGGTTACCCATGCTAAATTGAAAAGGGGCATGCTTTGTCGATAACCGATTTGCCCTCGAATGCCTTTAGAAAATCGAGCTGTATCGGAAAAGGCAGCATTGGGTGCGTGGCAACTTCCACAAGAAATGGAGGAATCGGCACTTAAAATGGGATCGTAAAACAACCGACGTCCGAGTTCGATGCCTTCAACGGTTAAAGGATTGTCGGCAGGGAGATTGGGTGGGGGGAAACCGGCCGGAGTAGGGAAAACGAAGGGGGTGGGATCGGAAAAGGAGTCTCCATCCAAGGGTTCGTGCACACAGCTGTACAGAAAAATCCCAAAAAGAATTCCGATTGCAACGATCTTTTTCACCTCATTTGATGGAGCCAATTTTTACCATATCAACCATATTGGCTGATAATTGAGCAGCTAAGGTATCACCAGATGTAGAATGCGTTACATCTTGATTTGCGATTTTGATGCTGTTCGGTGATTCAAACATTTCCTTCCAATCTACGTTCAATTCCATCAAACGGGAATTACCTGAAATGGTAAGTCCATTGGTTGGTAGGGAAATTTTAACCAAGTTGGGATCCATACCGATGTGATAAGAAAAACCCCTAAAACGAGATGCATTGGCAGGACGATAAGTTCCTGTAACATTTGTAAAAATGAAACCATCTGCCCAGTTCCAATGCATTTCACCACCGGCTTGGTACGTACTCAAGGCACTGGTTCGGGGATAGGTCGTTACATCAGAATGGTTAGAAGTTGAATCTAATCCAAGAAAGAAACTCATCTTTTGGTAAACTTCATCGGGGATACCCTTTAAAAGAAAAGTATTGGTAGAAGCAGTTGAAAGCTTATAGTAATGGTAATATTCTAATGGAAAGTCGGAGCCGTCGGTAAACTTCAAGACGAAATTAGATAACAATCCACGGATATCTGAAATGGTTACCGTATCCCCTTGGGCAGTCAAGTATTTTCCTGTGCCTCGCACGATGGTATCTGTTCCCCACAAGTGATTCAAGTGTACCTCAATGCTTCCAATGGGTTCAACGGGTGGACAACAATCTGGCCCAGTTTTTCTTCTACAAGACGAAAAAAACAGAACTACTCCCAAGGTTAATAAGACAATTTTTTTCATAATGGCGATATTATTGAAGTTTTCAGATTAACGAATTCCATCATTCCTGTTTTTGAAAGTTCTTTTCCAAAACCCGATTGTTTTGTTCCTCCAAAAGGAAGTGAGAAATCACTCTTCATCATTTCATTAACGTAGACATTTCCTGCATCGATGCGTTGCGCCAAGGTAAATGCATTTTCTAGATTTTCACTCCAAATACTTGCTCCTAAACCAAAAACTGTATCATTGGCTAAATTGAGCATTTCTTCATCGTTATCAAAAGATTTAACCAGTGCAACCGGTCCAAACACCTCTTCTTTCCAAATCGAGGAATTTAAATGAACATTTCCAAAAACGGTAAGAGGAACAAAGAAGCCATGACTTGGAGTATTTGATTGGAATAAGATTTGTGAACCTGAATCTTTTGCCGACTCAATTTGACTCAACACCTTGATTTGCAAGTCTTTTCTGGCCAATGGCCCCACCTTTGTAGAAGAATCAAGCGGATTGCCCACGGTCAGTTTTTGTACTTCTTGGATGAGTTTTCGGGTAAACTCTTCAGAAATGGAGGAATGAACAATGAATCGTTTGGCCGAGATGCAACTTTGGCCTGCGTTGATAAATCTCGATTTGATTGCTTGAGGAATTACTTTCTCAAGTGGTGCATCCGCCATAACGATGAAAGGATCAGATCCCCCTAATTCAAGGACACAACGTTTTCCTACCGCACCGGCAGCTTCAGCAATTTTAAATCCGGCCTCGTTGCTGCCGGTAAACGAAATGCGTTGCACCCGTTCATCGCGAATACATTGATGTGTTTGATCGATATTTGCGACCACGGTTTGAAGCGCATTCTCAGGAAATTGGGATTCTAGAAATGCCTCTTGAATGGCAAGGGCACACCCTGTTACCAAGGGAGCATGCTTGAGTAATACGGTATTCCCGGCCATGATGGCGGGAATGGCGAATCGAAAAGCTTGCCAAAATGGATAGTTCCAGGGCATGACCCCCAAAACAATCCCAACAGGAGCCTTCGTTATAAGGGCTTTTTTGGAATACGGTATAGGTTCGGGAGCTAAGAAATTTTCGGCATTCTCTAGAAAGTAACGGCAAAGACCAATGCACTTTTCGACTTCATGTTTGGCCTCTTCCAAAGGTTTTCCCATTTCGAGGGTTGCGAGCAGCGACCAAGATTCTTTCTTATTTTCTAAAATTGATATCAAAGAACTCAATCCATCAAGTCGAACTGAAATGGAAGAATTTTTAGTCTTAAGGTATTGTTGATAACCAGCGGTTAATTTTTGCTCCAATGATTCTTTGGATTCAAAACGATATTCCGAGATGATTTCTTCCGAAAATGGATTGATGGTATGGAAAGTAGAAACGCTCACGGGCATGTAACGGCCAAAGTGGCTAAAAGTTTATCCCAAGTGAATTTCTTCTGGTTTCTCAGAATTCCACAATACCAAAATATCTTCTGCAGAAATCATCACCAAACGGGCAGGATTCGGCAACCAAACTAAACTTCCTCGAACTTTCTTACCTTTTAAATCGGCAATAATTTTAATTCCATCCCCGGTATTGATTTCATAATCCCCAGGAACAAATTCACTTTCCGTGTAGTTGCGTGCAAAATATGCCATCGGATGCGCCGATTCAATGTCCGGACAAAGGGTAAGATGAACTTTGGAAATAACTTCATCCAATTCGTCTCCAAAATCATCCATAAAATCATCTTCTAAATCGGCCAATACCTCTTCCAATTCATCGTATTTAGTTGAATTAAACTCCATGGAATTGAGTTCTTTTCGTATTTCTAGAATTTTGGCGAAATTTTCGTTAAATAATTTGCTATCCATAACCGTTGAAGACTTAATTTTGGGTAAAATTACCACCTTTTTTCATGCTTCCCAAGAAGTTATTTTTGTTTTTTACGCTCCTTTTCTTTTGCCTTTGGGGTAAAAACATCCATGCTCAAAACAAGGCTATCACTCAAATTTTGGTTCAAAAACAAGACAGCAGTTGGGGGACCAATGTCGCCCAAGCTTTGTTGAATCATTTATACCTTCAATTGCGTTTAGGAAAAATCCAAGGCTATACAGATGTAAGTTGTTCTCAAAAAATTCAAACCTCCGACATTCCTCTCATCGAAAAGTATTACCATAGGCGCATGGATTCTGCTGATGGTGTTTTCTTGTATGAGCAATGGGATTTTGAAAAAGATTCCATTCGAATCATCCAAGGGGGGATATCCATCATCTTAAAAAAGGAAGAAATCGTTTCTGAGAAAAAAGGCAAGTTGAAAACAGAAACTAAAAATATCGAATTAATTTACTTTCCATACGCTCAACTTCAAAACGACCTTTCAACTTCGGTAATCCCCTCCAATATGAACGGAAATTGTGACATTCATTTTGACGAATGGATTCAGAAAAGAGGATTTTCCGGGGAAATTATTTACTTCGCTGGTCGTTTTTTCAATGAGATCCAAGGCATTGAATTTGAGAATAAGTTAAAAACAAAATTTCATTTGACCGAAAACAACTCCATGGAGGCCTCTCAAAAAATGCAACATTTTTTGTACGCCAACCATGCTATTTTCGACCCCGTTGGCAAGAATATTTCTGACCTTATTTCTCAATTTTTTACTGAAAAACCTGAAGAGTATTTCAATACATTCCCCAATTCTAACCACGATTTCATCAACTTCGAATTCCCAGAAATTGAACAACTTGTGGTTCGAAGAAAAATCATTTGGAAATCCGACAATCTCCTTTCCGAACCCATGGATATTATTCTTTTGTATAGAAATGGAATTCAACCCGACACCCTTTCTTTCCAAAATCTATTCAAGTTTAATCTAAAAATGGAATTACTTCCATTGGCCACCTATTTGGCCACTTCTTCCAAAGAACGCCTTTTCCAAATCAATACCACGCCCGTTCCACGAGCCATTGCCCCTTTGATGTATGATTTGCTTGAAAATCCAAAAAATAATACCATTTGGAATCAATTGCTGCAAAAGCAAAAAGAATATGAAGCTTTTCTTAACTAGTATTTTTCTTTTTTCAAGCCTATTCTTGTTTTCTCAGAACATCGACACCCTTCGAAACCGATGGTTTTTGGGCGCTGGATACACCGCTTTTTGCGGAACAACCTTTGGTCTTTTAAATAGTCAATGGTATTCCAACAATCAAACCACATCCTTTCATTGGTTCAACGACAACCATGAATGGGGAGGAATGGATAAACTAGGACATGCACACACCTGCTATCAAATCTCAAGAGGTGGTGTTGCCGCCATGCGAGCTACAGGATTCACATCCAAACAGTCGGCATGGTGGGGAGGAATGTCGGGAGTGATTTTTTTAACCGGAATAGAATACCTCGATGGTAAATCTCAGAGCTGGGGTGCATCGCCTGGAGACCTCATCGCCAACACAATTGGAGGATTACTTGGCACCTACCAAGCCATCAAGCCAGAAAGC
>JAIYBD010000068.1 GCA_027488715.1 Bacteroidota bacterium
AATCTCACGGAACTTTCCCAACTGTTGCAGGAACGCATGAAAGCGGCTTCGGAACAGTTGGAATTCGAAAAAGCCCATTTTTACCAAAAAAGGCTTGATTTGCTAAAAAATTACCAGCGAAAATCCATTGTTTTCGGTATTTCTCGGCTTTCAGCCGACGTTTTTTCCTGGAAAATTCAAGAGGGTTTCGCCGTCCTTCATTTCCAAACCCTGAAAGAAGGTCGAATCATCTTCACCCAAAATTTTCGGATTGATTATCACGAATTGGAAGAACCCGAAGAACCTATGGCCCAGGTTGTTCTGATGCTGAGAGATCGTTATTTCGATGAAAAGAAAGAGTTAATCCTTCAAGATGAACTTCCCATTTTTGGCATGAAATACCAAATTCCTCAGCGAGGTGACCGAAAAAAACTGGTAGATCTCGGGCTGAAAAATGCGCTGTACGAAGCCAGTAAAATTTTGGAAGACAAAACCAAAATTCGGAAAACCGAACACGCCGTTCTTCAAAAAATTCAGTCTGACTTCAACCTCAAAGACCTACCAATACACATGGAGTGTTTCGACAACTCCAATATCCAAGGAACAAGTCCGGTTTCGGCCTGTGTGGTTTTCCGAAACGCTCGGCCCTCCAAAAAAGATTACCGCATTTTTAACATCAAAACGGTGGAGGGCCCCGACGATTTTGCGAGCATGAAAGAGGGCGTTTTTCGCCGTTACCGAAGAATGCTCGACGAACAACAACCGCTTCCCCAATTGATCGTGATCGACGGTGGGAAAGGGCAATTGAACGCCGCCCATTCGGCCCTCAAAGAATTGGGAATCGAGAAAAAACTAACTTTGATTTCCATTGCGAAAAACTTGGAGGAACTGTTCTTCTTCGGCGATACTTTACCCATTTACCTCGATAAACGAAGCGTTACCCTTCGCACCATTCAACACATGCGGGACGAAGCCCACCGATGGGGCCTACAAAATCACCGGAAAAAACGAAGCAAAAACAGCATGAAAAGCGTGCTCGACGACATCAAAGGAATTGGAAAACAAACCAAAGATCTTTTGCTCATGAAATTCGGAAGCATCGAAGGAATAAAAAATGCCGGAATAGAAAATCTAGAACCTCTCATCGGAAAATCGAAAACGTCCCTCATTTGGACCGGTATTTCGGAGTATTTTGATTCCCAAATTCGACAAGATTAATCCGCTTAACCGAATAACTCGGTATCTTTGAATCATGGCGCCTTCCATCAAACAAATTCTCTCTTATCCTCCACATATCTTGGCACAAAAAGCCATTTCCCACTTCAAACAAGCGTGGAAAAACCGTCAAGAACGTCCGCATTATTGCTTAAACGAGCACCGACATCCTTCGGAAAACAACCCTATTTTTTCCTCTTATTTTTCGAAACCTCCAGCGTATTGCCAGTCTATCGAGCGGTCCACCGCCGAGTACCTATTGAACATGTACCGCCATCATCGGTTCGATTTGTTGGGGAGCGGATGGGTCACCGTAGATTATTTCACACCCAGCCCCGGTTTGGAAGATATCCAAATTCACGGTGAATTGGGGGCTTTTGAGCTGGATGATGAAGGGCGTTGGTTGGAACGAGTGATCAACCAAGAACACTTGGAGGTATCTCAGCAATATTGGAAAATCATTCGCAGCCTTCAACCCGATTACTCGCCCATCGATTGGCAACGCGACTTCAAATCGGGCTACCGATGGTCGGCCAAAGTGTGGGGAAAAGACAGCCGAAAACACTCCGACTTTGTTTTAGGGGCCGATTTAAAATGCCCTTGGGAACTGAGTCGTTTGCAGCATTTGCCGAAAATGGCCGCCTTCGCTCACCTTTTTCCCGATCTCGCCGATGCGGCCTTCTTGGAATTTCAATGCCAAGTCCTCGATTTTTTCATGGCGAATCCACCCTCCATGGGCGTAAACAACAACTGCGCCATGGATATGGGCATTCGAGCAACCAATATTCTTCTCGCTTTCGATTTATTTTCCAATCTCCCCCAAAGCGCCAGCTTTCATCCCGAATTCTTGGGAATTCTTCATCAAAATCTTCTTTTGTTGGGGAAAACCATTTTGGAAGATGTAGAATATCGTGAAGGGCTCACCTCCAATCATTATTTAGGTAATGTGGCAGGTATGGCATGGCTGGGCGCTTATTTACCATTGAATCATTCCGTTCAATCCTGGCTGATTTTTGCTGCTGACGCTTTGGTGGTAGAAATGCAACGTCAATTTTTCGCCGATGGAGGAAACTTCGAAGGATCTACCTCTTACCATCGTTTAAGTGCAGAAATGATGGCGTGGAGTGCCTACATCATGGATAAGCTACCCATAGAAAAGAGAGAAGCGCTCCTTCAGCCCGTAAAAAAATGGCCTTATGCCGTGCCCATCTCCAGAAAAGGTGCCCAATGGGTTCATCCGCAATTGCCCCACATTTTTCCGGCACCTTTCTACGAACGATTGCAGCGAGCTCGCCAAATGAGTGTTGACTTGCAACATACCAACGGGCAAATCGCTCAATTTGGCGATAACGACAGTGGCCGATTTGTACACTTGTGGCCCATTGGGCAAATGATTTCCGGAAAAGAGGCCCAACAGAAGTACCTGCATCTGCAAAACTATTTCAATCAATATTCCTCTGAAGAAGATTTCTGGGATGAAGACTCGCTACGCCACGATGAACTAACGACCTGGATTCCTGAAGGAAATTTTGAACCATCATTGCCCAACAAGCCAAGCCAAATTCCAACTTTCGACACCCACCAAAAGGAATCCATCCTTGCGGAATTCGACGAAAAACCAACCGTTTCCTTGGTGTGCTACCCCCACTTTGGCTTATTCGGTTGGAAAACTGAACGAATGAGCCTTTTTGTTTCAGCGATCCACAATCGAGACGGGCAACATTTCCATTGGGGACACGTTCATAACGATAAATTGAGTTTTGAACTTTTTGTCGATGGAAAACCCATCATTCAAGATGGTGGAACTTACTTGTATACCCCTCTTCCACACCGTAGAAACGAATTTCGAAGCGTTCAAGCCCACCACGGAATTGTGGTAGATGACCTCGAACCGAATCGGTGGGAGGACGGCAAACGAGGGCTTTTTCGCATGGAACGGGAAACAAAACTAGAGATCTTGGAAGTGAACGAAGCCACCCTTTCCTTCTACTTGGAACACCGAAATGTGAAATGGAAACGTACTTTCTTTTGGGAAAACGGTGTTTTAAAACTGAAAGACGAATCGAATTTGCCATTTAACTATCCGCAATTTGCCTTTTATTCCTCCGGATACGGAAAAAGGGAACCAAAACTGTCGCAAAATCTATTGTAAGACCATTGTATCTTTGAACATCTATGAAAAAATTTCTGACTTTCCTCTTCTTAGGTTTGGGATTATTCACCCAGGCACAAATTGTTGAGCCGGTAAAATGGTCGTATTCGGTTGAATCGGTTAGTGCCGATCGAGCAAAATTGATCTTCAAGGCCAAAATTCAAAAAGGATGGCACTTGTATGCGTTGAAATTGAAATCGGATTTGGGAGTTCCAACGGTTTTCACGTTCAATGAAGGAAAATTTCGGTTGTTGGGAAAGGTGAAAGAAGAAACACCTGTGATCGAAAAAATGGATCCTGCTGTTGGGGAAACCATGCGATTTTTCGAAAATGAAGCGGTTTTTTCCCAACTTGTTCAATTCACTGAACCGGGAACAGCCACAGGAGAAGTAGAATTCATGGTGTGCGATGACAGCCGTTGCTTGCCGCCAACTCGGGAAGCGTTTTCCTTGAATTTCGGAGGGGCATCCACCCCCACGGCCACCAACGATCACAGCAATACTTCGGCAGGAATGAACATGGCCGATCCGGTGAAATGGTCTTTTTCCTTCAACAAAACCAGTGATACTACCGGAGAATGGGTTGCTAAAGCACGCATTCAACCCAAGTGGCACCTGTATTCCCAAAACATTCAAAAAGGCGGTCCAGAACCCACCGAAATTACCTTCGAAAAAGGAGAAGGAATTCAAATCCAGGGAAAAGCCATCGAATCGGGTGGATTGCATAAAACCCAAGATCCTGTTTTCAATATGCCGTTGGCTTTCTTCGAAAAAGAAGCCATTTTCACCCAAAAAATCAAGTTTTCATCCAAATCAACCTCACTCAAGGGAAGCATTCATTACATGGTTTGCGACGACAAACAATGCATGCCGCCCACCGACATCAGCTTTTCGATCAACCTATCTACGGGTGAAGCCAAAGAAACCACCCAGGAGCTCTTGAGCGATGCGCCCCAAGTGAAAGACGGGGTTATTCCCAACATGTCTTCCATCGATTTATCCAAACCCCTTGCTCAGTGCGATACCTTGAGTACCGACACCACCAGCGATGGAAAATCGGGAGGAACCATCTTTTTATTGGGCTTTTTAGGTGGATTGATTGCGTTGCTCACGCCCTGCGTTTTTCCCATGATTCCCATGACGGTGAGCTTTTTCACCAAAGGTGGTCGCGATCCGAAAAAAGGATTTAAACAAGCTTCCATTTACGGATTTTTTATCTTCATGATTTACGTTTTGTTGAGTCTTCCATTCCATTTCTTGGATTCGATTGAGCCAGAAATTTTAAATAATATCTCCACGAACGTTTGGCTCAACTTGGTGTTTTTTGTCATTTTCGTGGTGTTTGCCATCAGCTTTTTCGGTTATTTTGAAATCACCTTGCCCAGTGGCATTGCCAATAAAGTTGACCAAAAAAGCGATGCTGGTGGTTTAATCGGGTCCTTTTTCATGGCGCTCACCTTGGCCATTGTATCGTTCTCGTGTACGGGTCCAATTTTGGGCTCGCTCTTGGTCGGCTCCATTTCAAAAGACGGGGGTGCATTCCAATTAACGTTAGGGATGGCCGGTTTCGGCTTGGCGTTAGCCCTTCCGTTTACCTTGTTCGCCGCCTTCCCGGGATTGATGAAAAAACTGCCCCAGAGCGGCGGTTGGATGAGTAAACTTAAAGTCATCCTCGGATTTTTGGAAGTGGCCTTGGCCTTGAAATTTTTGTCGAATGCCGACTTGGTGGCTCACTGGGACGCCATTAAATACGAATTATTTTTAGGCGTTTGGGCCTTGATCGCTTTGGCTATGGCACTTTACGCCTTCGGAGTAATCAAGTTCCCGCACGACGATAAAGGGGAAAAACACGGTTGGAAATGGAAAACATTTGGGGTTATTCTTTTGGGTGTAACCGTTTATTTCCTCTCTGGATAAAAAAAAAAAAAAAAATCG
>JAIYBD010000141.1 GCA_027488715.1 Bacteroidota bacterium
ATTGAACCTGGTGTCCAAAAACAAACTGTCGACAGTTGAAAGGAACGTTGGTTGGAACGGTCCAAATACCGGAATAGACGTATTTCTCCAATCCGTAACGCGTTCCTCCTTCGCAGGTAGTTGGAGGAAGATTAAGTTTACACTCATCGGGCAAGGCACGATTGGTGGAACCCGTACTCTGAAGGTTTACGTTAAACGTGCCTTGCTGGCCACAACGGCTTCTCCAAGTGATGGGTGCAGAGGTAATTCCCAACGAAATCCCAGAACAATCACGGTAAAGAACCAAGGTAACTCGGTATTGATTGCTGCTAATCGGATCGTAATAAATGGTAGCGCCCGCAATGTGCGAAGCGAAAATCTCGTAGGAGAAAAATGAAAGAAAGAAAAGTAAAACTAGTTTCTTCATGAGGGTTGGTTTACAAAGCACTAAGTTAAGTTTTTTTTTTAAAAATGCTAAACTTCTCCCACAAAATTTGACTAGGGTCGAAAAAATTTTACCTTTGCTCCATGAAAATCGGCTTATTTTCTTCCCTTTTCTTGGCTTTTTTCATTAGCTTTTCGTCGTTTTTTTTAGGAAATCACCCCGAAAAAACCTCTAATTCTCGTATTGTTTTCCCACCGATTGACTCCCTTAGCGAAGAAATACTAGGCGAAATCTTATTCCATGATCCCATTTTATCCTTAGATTCTTCGATTTCTTGCGCCTCTTGCCATATCAAAGAATTTGCTTTTGCTGATACAGTGCCTTTATCAGTAGGAATGAATGGAAGCCTAGGAAAAAGGAATGCTCCTTCTGTTATGAATACCGCCTCTCGTGAATCATTATTTTGGGATGGCCGCGCCAATTCACTCGAACATCAAATGCATTTCCCTGTTCAAGACGGTTTGGAAATGGCTCTAAAATTCTCCCAAGCAGTTCAACGAGTTTCCCAGCATCCTTTCTATTCCAAGGCATTCCAAAAAGTTTACGGCCAAAAACCCGACTCTTCAACCATCGTTCAATCCATAGCTGCATTTGAACGAAGTTTAGAAACCACCAACACGCCCAACGACCGATGGATGGAAGACGATACCCTGAATGGGCGTGGGCTAACACCCCAACAAATTAGCGGAAGAAATGTATTCCGTTCCGATAAAGCAAAATGTTTGGATTGCCATTTTACACCCGATTTTACCGGAGATGAGTTTTGGAATATTGGGCTTTTCAATGGGAAAGAGCTGAACGACTCCGGGCGATTCTCCATTACACGCAACCCTCAGGACATCGGTAAATTTAAAGTTCCTGGACTAAGAAATGTTGCCGTTACTGCTCCATACATGCACAATGGTATGTTCAAAACCCTTTCCGATGTTATTGAATACTACGACAATCCTTCAAAATTTGTCAAAAACCCTATTAATATTGACCATCGTTTATCGAAACCTTTGGGATTAACGTCCAAAGAAAAAGCTGATTTAGAAGCATTTTTGCGCTCTTTAACCGACGATCAATTCGCCTCAAAATTCCCTAATCGATGAAAAAAGATATTCGCCAACTCTCTCTGGAAGAATTGGAAACCGCAGTCATTGAATTGGGAGAACCAAAGTTTCGAGCCAAACAAATCTTTGAGTGGATTTGGAAAAAGAAATGTGTGGATTTTGATTCCATGACAAATCTTTCCATGGGATTTAGGGAAAAACTCAATGCGCAATTTGTGTTTCATACCATGTTGGTTGAAACTTCGCAACGCAGTTCGGATGGAACTTACAAGTTGCGTTTTCAACTTCATGACGGTCATTTCATTGAAGGGGTATTGATTCCAACAGAAGATCGAATGACCGCCTGTGTGAGTTCGCAAGTGGGGTGTAGCTTAACCTGTAAATTTTGCGCTACAGGGTACATGGCCAGAAAACGAAATCTCGATCCAGCCGAAATCTATGACCAAGTCGTTCACATCAATCAATTGGCGGAACGGGAATATGGCATGAGCCTCACCAACATTGTTTTCATGGGGATGGGTGAACCCCTTCTCAATTACGCTAACGTCCTCAAAGGAATCGAACACCTTACCTCTCCTTCGGGTTTAGGAATGTCGCCAAGCCGAATTACCGTTAGCACGGCGGGCGTAGCGAAAATGATTCGCAAATTGGCCGATGACGAAGTACGTTTCCACTTGGCACTTTCCCTTCATGCGGCCAATGACGAAAAGAGAAACACCATCATGCCCATCAATGAAACCAATAGTTTAGAAGTTTTGGAGGAGGCATTGACGTATTTCTATCAAAAAACAAAGAATAAAATCACCTTCGAATACATCACCTTCAACAATTTTAACGACGGCGAACAGGATGCCAAAGAGCTGGCTAAAATTTGCCGACAATTTCCCGCAAAGGTGAATATCATTGAATACAATCCCATCGATCAAGTTGATTTTACCAAATCTGACTCGGATCGCATTGATCGATTTGCCATCGCACTGCGGAAATTGGGAATCATGGTTTCCGTTCGCCGCAGCCGCGGCAAGGACATCGATGCTGCCTGCGGACAATTGGCGAATAAGGGATAAATGATTGATGGGGGAAGTGTAGAAACGAATATTTTCTCTAACTTATTGAAAAGATAGGATAAGACCTTAGTCATTCTTATTTTTGAAGACCCAACATTTATCAATGTTATTTAATTCACTTCCATTTTTAATCTTTTTCCCCTTTGTTTTTTTCGTTTATTGGGCGATTAAACGTAGAAGCTATCAAAATGTATTTCTAATTACTGCGAGTTACTTCTTTTACGCAAATTGGGATTGGCGGTTTTTGTTTTTATTGATTTTCAGCACCCTTTTGGACTATTTTTCGGGAATAAAGATTGGAGAAAGTGAACATTCCACAACTCGAAAATGGTGGTTGTGGTTGAGTATTGGAATCAATTTAGGCTTCCTAGGAATTTTCAAATACTACAATTTTTTTGTCACTTCGTTCGTCGATTTATTTCAACAATTCAATATCAATCTACAGGTAGAAACATTAAACATCATCCTACCTGTAGGTATATCATTTTACACCTTTCATGGATTGTCTTATGTCATCGACATTTATTATCGACGTATTTCGGTAGAACGAAACTTTATCGATTACTCTTTATTTGTTAGTTTCTTCCCTCTATTGGTTGCTGGACCCATTGAGAGAGCGCATCACTTGTTGCCACAAATGAAAAATGAAAGGCGTTTTCGTTATGAGCAAATGGTTGATGGTTTGCGGCTGATACTTTGGGGCTTATTCAAAAAGGTAGCTGTTGCCGACCAATGTGCTTATTGGGTTAATGATATTTTTTCCAATCCTCAAGATCAACATAGCCTTACCCTGATTTGGGGTGCTGTTCTCTTTAGTTTTCAAATTTATGGTGATTTTTCGGGGTATTCCGACATTGCGCTGGGTACAGCTCGCATGTTAGGCTTTGATCTTTTGCGCAATTTTAATTTCCCCTACTTCTCCCGAAGCATCGCTGAATTTTGGCGCAGATGGCACATTTCCTTGTCGACTTGGTTCAAAGATTATTTGTACATCCCCTTAGGAGGAAGCAAGGGCGGAAAAAAAATGCAGGTTAGAAACACCCTGATCATCTTCTTAGTGAGTGGCTTTTGGCACGGGGCCAACTGGACGTTCATCATTTGGGGCTTGCTCAATGGTTTACTCATTTTACCTTCAATATTTTTTAATACGAATCGAAATAACCTTGAAATTGTTGCCAAAAACTCTTTTTTCCCCAGCATTAAAGAAGGACTTCAAATATTGCTCACTTTTTCTTTTACCACCATTGCCTGGATCTTTTTCCGATCTGAAAGTTTAGAAAAATCCATGCTTTACATCGAAACTATGTTAACTCGATTTAAACTTGCAATTCCCGAAAATTACTCTTCCCGTATCGTTTTCCTTATTTCCATTCTTCTTCTTTTTGAGTGGTTTGGCAGAAAAAATGAAACTGTTTTATCTATTTTTTCAAAAAAACCAATTGCCATTCGTTGGGGAATTTACTTATTCCTTTCCTTTTCAATCGTGGTTTTGGCAACGAAAAAAAATTCATTTATTTATTTTCAATTCTGATGAGAAAGCTCATTTTTCATTTCGGGTTATTTTCGTTTCTATTGGCAGTTTCTCTTTACTTTTTTCTGCTTCAATTCAATGGTAAACACGATGATTTCTATCTCAGGCTTACCACTCCCCAACAAGAAAGTTTGGTAATTGGTACATCAAGGGCAGCTCAGGCCATCAATCCAACCTACATCAACCCACTGATTAAACCTCATCAATTATACAATTACGCATTCTCCATTTTTCATTCTCCTTTTGGTGAAATTTACTTCAATAGCATTTCAAAAAAGATCAATAAAAAGTCGAAAAACGGCATTTTTATCGTATGTATTGACCCTTGGTCGCTGGGAGTGACCCAAGATTCCATTCATCAAGAGATAACATTTATTGAAAAAGATTTCGCCCTTTCTGGGGTTCATTTTGTTAACCAAAAGCCCAACTTTGAATACCTATTCTTTTATTCTACCAACACACTCCTTGATAAATACTTGAATAACAACAAATCTACCTTTTTACACTCCAATGGGTGGTTAGAGGTTAACATTCCCATGGATTCTGCTTCGATTCAAAAACGATTTCAAGATCGAATCATCAAATACACCGAGAGAAAAAACTCCTATATCCGAAGTAAGGAACGAATTTTTTGGTTAACAAAAACCATTGATCTGCTTCAAAAGCATGGCAGAGTTTTTTTCATTCGGCTTCCTGTTCGTCAACAAATTCTTGTGTTGGAAAACCAAGTTTGGCCACAATTCTCAAATTTTGTTTCTGATTTAAGTAGAAAAAAACAAATTCCCTTTCTTGATTTTTCAGAAAGATCCCATCATTACTTATATACCGATGGTTTACATTTGCACCAATCTTCTTCCAAAATCATCTCCGCCGAAATTGGAAAATGGATTCAAGAGCAAGCAGGCCGTAATTAAACCATTTTTGTTCTAACTCCTTTTTATGCTTAAAAATGAACTGTGTCAATACCTTGGTGAGATTCTAAAAACCCGATTAATGGATTTAGAACGCGATATTGCTGCATTAGAGGAATCGAAAAACAACGACACCAAAAGCAGCATGGGCGACAAATACGAAACCTCCCGGGAAATGGCCCAAGCGGAGTGGAACAAACTCCAGGAACGGAAGGGCCAAATGGTTCAACAAATCCACCTCCTTCAACAAATTCATGCCGAGAATCAACATCAACGAGTTACTCAAGGCTCCATCTTAAAAACACCTTCCTTCCAATTGTTTTTTGCCATACCATTTGGAAAATTTACGTTCAACGAAACCGAGTGGATGGGGGTTTCCCTACACTCCCCCATCGGCAAAGCATTCGAAGGGAAAAAAAACGGAGAAATCGTAGCGTTCAATCAGAATCAATATCCCATCCTCCATTTGGAGTAAAAACCATCCCAAATCATTCATCCTCCAAGCAAAAACATGATTCAAGAATGCTGGTTAAATCTTCCTGTAGAAGATGTACAAAAATCAAAATCCTTCTTCCAATCGTTGGGTTTTTCCTTCCAAGAAGACCAAAGCCAAGGCCCCCATTCGGCTGTTATGCTAGTTGGCACTAAGCCTGTAGTGGTGATGTTATTTCAACAGGAAATTTTCAAAAACTTCATTGGCGGTGAAATCTCTAATCCACAAATCGGAAACGAGATGTTAATTTCTATCGATGCGCCCAACCGCGAAACCGTGGTGGCTCAAGCCCAAAAAGCTCAAGCGTTGGGCGGTACGGTTTTCGGCGAACCCAGCGAAATTGATGGATGGATGTTTGGCTGCGGATTTACCGATTTGGACGGACACAAATGGAACGTGTTGTACATGGACCAAGAAAAACGTCCATTCTAATCACTGCACCAACAAATTACAACCCCGAACGTCGGCCGCGTCAAAACGGCCTTCCACCACAAAACTTCCATCCGGCCAAACTTTACCCAAATCTCCTGTGGCCAAAAAGGAGCATGAGTGAAGATTTCCCAAATCAATGATTTGCAATCCTCCCGTTTCTCCAAACCCCAACATCTGAGTTGGCGCCAAGGGATCACGAACCAAAACCTTCATCCAGGGTGCGGGCACGAAACGTTCGGTTTCTGGCTGAAAATAGGCTTGCGACATTAATTCGGTCATGCCGTACTCGCTAAAAATCTGTCCTACTCCCAAACCTACCTTCAAAATTTGATGAAGTTCATCGCGAGTAATTTCCTTCCGCCTACCCTTCATTCCACCCGTTTCAATCACGATATCGTGAGGTTCCAAACTCAATAAGTTCTTTTCTGCAGCTTCCAACAAGGCGAAAGTTACCCCAATGAGAATAATTCGGTGCCCTTTTTGCCTCGCACCATCAATGGCTTGATTCAACGCCTCCCACTGATTTAAATAAAATCCCGAAGGTTGGGAAGCATGTTTCATCACCTCTCCCATCATACTCACTAACCCCGATCCTTTGCGCTCCAAATACCCGGGCAAAAGAGAAAAAATGGAGGTTTTCTCCAAAGTACCGAATTGCTTTTCAAACAATTCCAAGCAAATTGAATGGTAATCGGAAACATGCCGAATAAAATGTCGGGAAGTCGTTTGCCCCGTTGTTCCAGAGGAAAAAAACTGTTCTGTCTCTTCCCATTGCCCCGTTACCACTTTTCTATTTTTGAACGTTTCAATGGGCAGAAATGGGATATTTTGAAGGGAAATTACGTGGTCAATATCGACCTTTAGGGCATCACAAAAAGTCCGATAAACTTCATTATTTTCCCATTGAAAGCGGAAAACTTCCAACGCCGTTGAAGAAAAATCGTGAATGGATCGTTTTTTTACCTCTTCCCAAGTCATCAATCGACCAAAACTTCATCCACAAACAACCAGGCTGTTTCTCCGGCGCCCTGCATTCCATCCGGAATTTTTCCTGGGTGCTTGGCCACAATTTTGATAAATCGGCCCGAAAGGCCCCCAACATTGATGATGGCTCGACGTCCACCATCGGCCCATAGATCTTCTTTGGTCAATTCTCCAGCCAATTGAAAATTCATTCCATCAGCCGAAAGGTAAACCTGGACTATTTGAGGCAAATGAATCCAAGAGGCTGTTTCCTCCAAGAAATCAGCAGAAACACGCTGAATCGGTCGAGAATAACCCATGTCTAAGGTAGCTTCAAAATCATCTTTGAATCCTAACCAATCCTTACCGTACCACGGCAATTTCCCCACGATTCCATCGACCAAGGTGAATGACCCACCGGTGGAATAGCTTTTATTGGGTTGGTTCTTTAAACGAATGGAGCGGCATGTAGCCTTACTGAATTCGAAAGCTTGTTCGGCAATCGGACCAATTCCTTCCCCATTTTGAAAAAGTTGCGCTTTTACCGTCATGCTTTCCGAAATGGTAATTCCTGTTCGAGACCGATCACTTTGCGCGTTCGGATTACTTCCATCGACGGTGTATCGCACTTCGGCGCTAGGGACATTGTATTTAAAATTGACATCGAGAGCGCCGAATGAAGCACTTCTGCCCGGGAACATCGCCACTTCGTACAAAGCTTTGCTGTAGTTCACTTTCCAACGATCCAAAAGACTTAAATGCGATGTTAAACGACTTCGGAAATGGGTCCATGACTTTTTAGGCACATTGGTCCAAACGACCTCTGCTAAAGCGGCCATTCGCGGAAAAGCCATGTACTCCACCACTTCGGGTTTGGGCATGTATTCGGTCCAAACATTTCCTTGTGCCCCTAAAATGTATTTGGCCTCATCGGCATCCAACTCGTCGGGCACCGGATTGTAGCTATAGGCCTCATCGATGGTGGTGTAACCTCCGATGGCCGTGGGTTCAGTTCGTGGATTTCCTTGATAATGATCGAAATAACAGTGAGAACCCGGACTCATCACCGCAAAGTGCCCTTGTTGAGCGGCAGCGATACCGCCCGACTCTCCTCTCCAGCTCATCACCATGGCATTGGGGGCCAAACCACCTTCCAAAATCTCATCCCAACCAATGATTTTCTTTCCTTTTGAATTTAGGTATTTTTCAATGCTTCGAATGAAATAACTCTGCAATTCGTGTTCATCCTTCAATCCTTCTCGCTTCATCACTGCTTGACAATTGGAGCAAACTTTCCAACGCGTTTTCGGACATTCATCCCCTCCGATGTGAATTATTTCAGAAGGAAACAATTGACAAACTTCGTCCAAAATATCCTTCATGAATTGAAGCGTAGAATCTTTGGCGCAATAAACATCATCGAATACTCCCCAAAGCTGTTGAACCTGGTGCGGCCCACCGTTGCAGGAATATTCAGGATAGGCTGCAAGGGCCGCCATGGAGTGCCCGGGCATTTCAATTTCCGGCACGACTTTGATGTGTCGTTTTGCGGCGTATGCCACAATTTCTTTCACTTCATCTTGGGTGTAAAAGCCACCGTAACGGGTACTGTCGAAGCGATGGGGCGTTTCTCGGTAGTGTCCGATCAAGGTCCCATCGCGATAAGCACCAACCTGGGTTAGTTTTGGATATTTCTTTATTTCGATGCGCCAACCTTGGTCTTCTGTAAGGTGCCAATGGAAGGTATTGAGCTTGTACATGGCCATTAAATCCACATACTTTTTGATGAATGAAACGGGGAAAAAATGGCGACCAACATCCAAATGCATTCCCCGCCAAGCGAACCGGGGTTGATCTTCGATGCGGCAGGCGGGGATGGATTTCATTCCTTCCAAGGGAATCATTTGCAAGATGGTTTGAAGTCCGTAAAAAACACCTGCATCGGTTCCAATGATTCGAATTTGTTGTTGGTTGACGATGATTTTATAGTGATCATCATCTCCTCCCGAAGTTTCTAAAAAGATACCGTGGCCAGTGAGTTGATCTCCCTGAACTACGGGTAATTTGATTCCGTGGGTCGTTTGTAAAAACTGATTAAAAACTTCGGCGTTAGCAATACCTTGAGCAGAATTAGCTTTGATGATAGTGGATCGATCGAAAACAAAATTTTTCGCTTTTACCGGAGCATAAAAATTGGGTTGGGGAATAACAGGAAGCGATGCAGGTAATTGATTAGCAACTTTCCTCACCCGAACAACGGGA
>JAIYBD010000237.1 GCA_027488715.1 Bacteroidota bacterium
AAATGTTTTTGTTCCAGTTCCTGTTAAGGTTAAGTTTTTATAATTACCTGAAGCAATCGTGGCAGCAATGTTTTTATACTCCAACGTAGAATTACTTCCTTGGGTGCCAATGGTGGGTTGAATGCTTGATTCCATCACCAAAGTAGCATTGGCATTCAAATCAACATTTCCTGTCAATCCGCCATTGCTACTGATGTTCAATTCGATAGCATTGATGCTATCTCCAATAATCATCTTGCTGGATGTGCCGGAAATGGTAAAGAAGGTATCCAAAACAACCGAAGAACGATTTGTTAATACGTAGGTAGCGCCTCCCGTACTAAAGTTCAAAGGAGATGTTCCTGTTCCATCGGTATTGAATCCCCAAGTTGAAAGATCTTGCAAGTTGCCGGTAGATTTCGAGTAGAAAATACCCGAACGAACACCGTTAACAGCAACCGTTTTGGAAGTTGCGCCGGTAGATGTAATGTTAATGTTGCCTGCATAGCTGCCCAAATTTGCAGCATTCAAACGAACATAAACCGTAACCGGACCATTTGTCACCAAACCGCTATTCACCGCTAAAGTCAACGAGTCAGAGAAGTTGGTGGTAGCATTATCCGAAATTTCAAATCCTGCGGGAGCTTTGATTCCTACATCCGAAGTCAAATTCTGCCCATTCACCGTAAAGGTTTGATTTCCCGTTGGTGAAGAGGTGCTTTGATTGAAAGCCGAGAAAGTAACATTGGGAACAACCAATGTAGGCTTGAAGTTAGGCTCAATAAATCCGTTGAAAATTAAATCATTTCCAGTTTTAGAAACAATGTAGGTTGTTCCTGTTGTAGAAGTTGCACCCCACAATACCAAACGGAAGGTTACCGTGGTGCCTTCTTCAATGTTCTGAAGTGCAGCAATGGAAGACATAGAAATAGGAGAGATGGTATCGCGTACTGTCCCTGATCCTGTTCTTACAAAGGCCAACTGTGGACCGAAATCAACGAAACCGTTGTTATTGATTTGGTACTGCCACTGTCCTGCATTGTGTCCAGAGTTCGGACGGCGAATCCACATGGTGTCGATGCCGTTGAATGAAACCTTGCGATTCGCTTTTGGAGATACCGTGGTCGTCCAAAAAGAATTACCGGTTATGGCTGCAGCTTTCGAAGCAACAACCGTTGCACTTCCTCCCCAAGCGTTACTTGCTGCAGTACCTGAAAGTCCAAAACCACTTCCACGAGTTAATCCAGTAATAACTAAATTGGTATCTGAAGTAGTTGGTGTAAACGGTGATGGTCCGTAATTGCTTAAACCTGTTACCTCCCAAGCTGCAACCGTAGAAGCAACTCGGTTGATGGTTAAGGTTTGATAAACGGTTGTGGCAGAATCGTAGTTATTATTCCCCAACTGCGTTGCGGCAATCGTAACGGTGCCAAAGCTGGCAATCGTGGCCGTTGTGCCGCTAATTTTCAATACGTTGGTATCCAACGATGTGAAACTTACCGAAAGTCCGGAAGTCGACGTTGCCGACAACGAAAACGGTGCATCGGTGGAGTTCTTCGCAGCAATTGCTGGGAATGTAATGGTTTGTGAAGCCTTCGTGATATCAGCCGATAATCCCGTTGGTTGACTTAAGCTGTATTTGGTAGCATCGGTTCCACCCAAAACCAAGTTGGCCGTTACCGAAATTCCGGTTCCAACGTTGGATGAGGCAAATGTTCCGCCTCCGCTAACGGTTACGTTGTCCGATCCAACGATGCCATTCAAGGTAGCACCAGTAATGGTGGCCGTTGAATTGCCATTGAAGATTTTGTTTTGAGCCGTTGCTCCAGAAACGGTAAGATTCTTAACAGCTACTGATAAGGATTGTCCAACAGGATTAGCTGCGTTGTAGGTGCTGTTTCCAGCTTGATTAGCGGTAATGGTGGTGGTGCCAGGTCCAACAATCGTTACCGTATTTCCAGCGATCGTTGCAACAGAAGTGTTGCTGCTGCTGTAGGAAACCGACAAACCCGATGTGGCAGTTGCAGAAAGATTGAATGCGGCATCGCCATAGGTTACCCCAGAAAGAGCGCCAAACGTGATGGTTTGGTTTTGCTTAGCCGTATCAATAATGCTAGCCGTTAAACCGGTTGGTTGAGTTAATGAATAATTTCCAGAAGCACCTCCAGAAAGGACATAACCTGAAACATTTACTGGGATATTGGTTCCTACGGCAGAAGAAGTAAATTGAGCTACCGGACTTCCAGAAAGATTTACGGCATCTCCAGAAATCACACCCACCAAAGATGGAGTTCCAACAATGGTTGCATTGGTATTGCCGTCCAAATTTTTATCTGCAATGGAAATCCCAGAAATAGTTAAGTTTTTAGCCGTGATGTTCGCCGTAAGCGATGGTTGAGTGAGGGTGTAGTTGCCCGCATTCGTTCCCGTTAAAGAATAACCCGAAACGGTAACGGCAATATTGTTACCAATGAACGACTGAGCGAATGTAGCTGTGGGTGTTCCTGAAACGGAAACCACATCGCTTCCTACCACACCCACCAAAGAAGGTGTACCTGAAAGGGTGGCAGCATTGGTATTGTCGTAGGCTTTGTTGTCGGCCGAAACTCCAGAAATGGTTAAGGCTTTGGCTGAAACGTTGTTCCCAGACGCTGTGGTTGAAACCGTTTTGTTGGTCGCATTTGCAGAAGTTAAGGTGATCGATGCATTGTTGTAAGAACCAACGGCAGCTGAAGATGCCAAACGAACGTACAAAGTTCCGTTTACCGCATTGGAGGTAGGAACAAAAGTAGCTGTACTTCCATAGGATGTTCCGTTGGAAGAAAGTTCAATGTTAGCATTGGAAGAGGTTGCAACAACGTTGGCGGTTAATCCGCTGCCGGTAACCACTACCGTTTGGGCAGATGAAGCCGTTCCGTAGGTAGAAGTTAAAGCCGATGCCAACGTAGCAGAAGAAACGGAAATGGAAGCGGAAGAAGTGCCGGTTAATTTGATGTCATCCAAACGAACTTGTTGTGTACCCGATTTTACGAAACGAATTTTCAATCCGTTGATTTGAGCACCCGCAGGTAAAGATAAAGTTTTAGCTAGGTACCAACCGGTAGCAGAAGTAGCAGTTTGATTGAATAAAGCAGCAGCAGTATTAGCTACAGTCACCCAAGAAGTGCCATTCCAATAATCAACAGAAAAGGTAGGAAGGATAGTTCCTGATTCTTTTCGGTAACCAAAACTGAGTTCCATATTGGAATAGGTTGCAGCGTTGATTCCTTCAATGGATAATCCATAAGAACCTGAAATTCCGGAAAAGAAAACGTTTCCACCACCAGATGCTCCAGTATAGGTTGAAGAATTACTTGTAGATCGAACATCCGAGGATAATACCTGACCGGAGTCGAATACCAACACTCCTTGATTTTGCCACCCGGTGTAAATGCCTACCTTGGTGTTTGAACCGGGAGTACCACAATTCTCACTGAAAATGGTGGTTTGAGCGTTCATGGAATTAACTCCTAACATTAGTAGGAAAAAGCAACCCAAAAACTTGCTCAATAACGAGTACTTTTGCTTCATAAAATTCAGTTTTAATTTATTTGGGAACAAAGGTAAATCAGAAAGGTTCATTTTACAAAAAAAAGTAATGTGAAATTTGTGTTAAACCGTTGGTAGTTTGCAACATGTTTTTAACAAAATGGGTTCAGTGCCTTTTCTTTCATCAATTCAAAATAAAAAAATGACAAATCTTTCATTTACAGAAATCGTTCATACCCGCCGCAGCGTTCGCGTTTACCATCCAACCGATTACGATCCAGCCGCCGTATCCAAATCGTTGGAGTTGGCCGTTCTCGCTCCTAACTCGTCCAACATGCAGCTGTGGGAGTTTTACCGCATCTCCTCCGCCGAAATCAAATCCCAAGTGGCCGAGGCCTGCCTCTCCCAAAACGCAGCCAAAACAGCCCAAGAATTCGTCGTTATTGTGGTGCGCCCCGATCTATGGAAATCACGGGCCCAAGCCAACGCGCAACACGTGCAAAACGACGTAAAATCCAACAAAAAGAATTTCACCGGATTGTCGCGCTTGCAGTATTACCAAAAGATCATGCCTTTGCTCTACAACAACGATGGGCTTGGGATTCGAGGACTCTTCAAAAAGATTTACGTTACCCTCAAAGGGATTTCTAATCCCATCGTTCGCGAAGTTACCGGAGCCGATATTCGTGTAGTGGTTCAT
>JAIYBD010000191.1 GCA_027488715.1 Bacteroidota bacterium
CAAATGGATGGTATTTTGCTTTGCTCCTCATCAGCACTGTGGTGGATTACAGCATCGGCATTTTAATCGATAAAAACGAAACCCCTTGGAAAAGGAAGTTTTATCTTATTGTATCCATTCTTTTCAATTTAGGAATGTTGAGCTATTTCAAGTATTGGAATTTACTCATTGATACCGCCAATTCGCTATTGGGAATGCAATGGCCAGAGCAAAACATTTTCTTACCCGTAGGAATTAGCTTCTTTACCTTTCAAACGATGAGTTACGCCATCGATGTGTACCGGAAGGACATGAAAGCCGAGCGTAACTTATTGGATTTCTGTTTTTTCGTAACGTTTTTTCCTCAGTTATTCGCCGGTCCCATTGTTCGGGCCTACGATTTTTTACCGCAAACCAAGGTGAACCCCAACCCGAAAACCGAGGAAATTGGGAAAGGATTTTTCTTGATTATGACGGGATTGATCAAAAAAGCGGTGATTGCCGATTTTATTTCAGTCAACTTCGTTGATCGGGTATTTGATCAACCTTTACTGTATTCTGGATTTGAGAATTTGATTGCGGTTTACGGGTATTCACTCCAAATTTATTACGATTTCTCGGGATACAGTGACATGGCCATTGGTTTGGCGTGGTTAATGGGCTATCGGTTTGTACCCAATTTTGACGTGCCCTATCAAAGTGCCAGCATTACTGAGTTTTGGCGCCGTTGGCACATGAGTTTGAGCAGCTGGCTTCGAGATTATTTGTACATCGCACTTGGAGGAAATCGGAAAGGGAAATTCAGAACGTATGTGAACCTGATGATGACCATGTTGTTGGGAGGGCTTTGGCATGGAGCTAGTTGGAAATTCATGGCTTGGGGAGGCTTGCACGGCGTTGCACTGGCCTTGGACAAACTTCGATGGGGCAATCGAAAGGCTGGAACGGAAACCGGATGGAGAAAAGTGGTAGGTATTGTTTTCACCTTCCATTTTGTTGCATTTTGTTGGATATTTTTTAGAGCAGATTCCTTTTCCCAAGGAATGGAAGTTATTGGTCAAATCTTCAATGAAACCCATTGGGATGTAGCTCCTGAATTTTTCTGGGGATATCAAACGGTTTGCTGGATGCTCATTGGAGGATTAATTCTTCATTTTAGTCCAAAAAGAGTTGATGATTGGGCTGAAAACTCGTTTTCTACCGCCCCCATCCTATTGCAAGGATTTGCTTTTGCTTTCATTGTTTGGATTGTTTCCCAAGTAGCTAGTGCCGATATTCAACCTTTCATTTATTTCCAATTTTAATTCCCATCATTTCTTTGCATCTTTGAATATGAAGTACCTTTTGGGGCTATTTTTCGGCCTTTCTCTAGTTTCAGCTACCCTCGCACAATCCCTATCAAAAATCCGAGACTGGGGTAGCCATCCCAGTGAAGAAAATATTCAAGCGCTATGGAAGGCCTACCCCAACGCTCCCCAAGAGAACAAGAAAACCATCGTTTGGGCGATAGGACAGCACAAAAGAAAAGAAGATTACATCAAGCTTTACACCATTTTAGAGTCCATTCCACTTAATCAAACGGATTGGTTAGAATTGACCGGGGAAGCCCTGGCCAAAACGGGAGAAAAAGATGGGATAAAACCTGTTTGGGAACTCTTTTTAAAGAAAAATTCTATTCAATGGGCGGGAAAATGGGCTTTTCAATGGTGCATGTCTGGCCAAGGATTTGACATCGAACCTTATGCCTTGGAAGTTTTTAAAAACAAGAAAAATATTCCTCAAGCCTGGTACACCGTTTTGGGTCGCCTTAAACCGACCCAAGGATGGGATTCTTGGAAGATGATGTATTCCAAATCTAATCAACTTTCCTTGGATCAAAAATTTTTCCTTTACGGATTCTCAAAGGCTTGGAAAGATGAAAAATCATGGTTGCCCATTTGGAAAAAACTGGTTCTGAAAGAAAAAGATGTAAATCTTTTGGTGCAGTTAATCAAAGCAACTCCCCCCCTATCGGATTCGACCTCTGCTAAAAATAAATTGATTTTAAAAACCTTAGATCAATTATTACAAAAAGAAACAAACGCAAGCATTGGACTTACAATAGCTGAATACTTACAAAAAAACAAACGGTCGTGCGATGCCTCTCGATTCGCAATTGAACACAGCGGCAATACGATTAGTCAAGTAAGTTGTGCCTTGGCGAAAGTTTTTATTGCAGACCAGAAGCTTTCGGATAATTCCATACAAATGATGTGGAATCAGATTGATACTATTTCAGATCCATATATTCGTGGATTTTGCTTGGAGTTGATGGGGCAAATTCCGAATCAACACACCGCTATTGTAATGTATTGCGAGAAAGAGAATTTACCTATTCTCTGGAATTATGGCATGTTAGCGTTGGGAGAGCAGTTGAAAACCATGATCAACCAAAACCCTACCCACGCCGACAGCATTTGTGGAATTTTCTATCCGCTTTTAGAACGTTGTATTCAATCTGGAGATGATGCAGCCATGTGTGTTGCAGCCGAAAATCTTCGAAATCCGGCCTATCCTTTTTTGAAGTACGTAAAAAGCTTAGATTTCCTCTTTCAAGCCTTGAGGAAATGTAAATTACCTCAACAAGAGGAAGCGAAATTGGAACTTCAAAAAACCATTGAGTTTTTTTGTGTTTGGGAAAGTAAGCACCAACCATCGGAGGCGGAAAAAGGTAAGGTTAATTCAAAAATAACAACGGTTTCAACCATTACGTTTGAAACGAATCATGGAACGATCATCATTCAATTGCGTCCAGATTTAGCACCGGAAACCGTAAGTAAAATGGTGGAATTGGTCGAAAATGGTTATTTTTCTCAAAAGTTTTTCCACCGCGTGGTTCCTGGGTTTGTTGCTCAAACCGGATGTCCGCGAGGCGATGGATGGGGAAGTCCGGGATTCATTATGAAGAGTGAATTTTCCGAGGCCCCTTTTGTTCGTGGAGCCGTTGGCATGGCCTCCGCCGGGGCCGATACGGAAAGTTCGCAATGGTTCATTTCGTTGGCCCCAACTCCACATTTGGATGGAAGGTATACCGTTTGGGGGCAGGTGATTCAAGGATTAGACGTCGCAAATCAACTCAAGGTGGGCGATTACATTTCCAAGGCCAGTGTCAAATTCTAATTGGAATCCGTATCCGTTTCAAAAAAAAAGAAACGTTTAATCCATTTTTCTTTTCTAACCTTGCGTTACCATGAAAAGAAGAAGAGAACCCGTGCTACGCCTTTGGATGCACGTTACCCTGGGGGTAAAAGGCAAACAAAACCTGTTGGTGAACGATTTAGAGCGAATGATTCTGGATGAACTACCGACCATCTTACAGAATATGGGATGCGAAACGCGATCCATCAACTGCTCCCACGATCACGTGCATTTACTCGTTCGCTATTTGGGCAGTCATAATCTCATAGAAATTCTCGATCAAGCAAAAAGAGAGATGTCACGAAGAATCAATCAGACCTTTCTTCTCACCCATCGATTCGAATGGATGACGGGATTCACAGCTTTATCGGTTAGTTTGGGTGATTTACATTTGGTTGAACGATTCATTTCCAACCAAAAAAGATTTCATCAAACCGTTACCTACCGCCAAGAAATGGAATACCTACAGTCGAAAGATCAGCGGGGTTGATTGGCAATAAACCTCATCGCAACTTCATTGAACACCGAAGGTTGTTCTACGTTGACCACGTGTCCGCACTGCGGAATCACATGCAACTGAGATGAAGCTTGATGTTGCGAAACGACTTCTCGGACAGATGGAAGAAATAAGTAATCCTCTTCTCCCATGATATACAACGTGGGGATGGGCAATTCAACCTGACGAAACCATTTGAGAAGTGGCTTTAATTCTGCGGTTAGTTTAAACCAACGTAGAAATTCTTTTTGGTAAAGTTTTTTTGCTTCCTGAATGAACAGATTTCTCGACTGTTTATGGTTTTTTTTTTTTTTTTTGGCGAAGGCAAAAAAGCGATACAATACCAAATAAGGAAAAACGTGCTTTAAATTATTACCTAACCAAATCAGCAACTTGGATTTGGCATTCATTTCCAAGATGGCTCCACCTAAAATCATGCTTTCTACTCGTTCCGGATTCTTTTCTGCCAAATGACGAATGAGAATACTTCCGAGGGAGATCCCAATGAAATGCGATTTTTCTAATTTCAGATGATCCATCACTTCCAAAATATCATCAGCAATAGAATCAAAGGTGTATTTTTTACTCAAAACGTCTTTGGGCATGCCTTGGTGATGTCCGCCATGTCCGCGCAAATCCAACAACAAAATATTGAACTCTTGGCGGAAACTGCGCAATTGTTTGAACCAGATATTGGAACTTCCCCCCGCGCCATGCACGAAAGTAACCCAAGGACGGTCAGAACTAATTTCGAAAGTATTGTAATGAATCAAGGTACAAAGATGATTATTTTTTTGAAAAGTAACTTCGTTAAGTAAATTTAGTTTTTACTTCCAATTTTAAGAGAGGTCATGCTTAATGAACCAGCAATCAGATGATCATTGAAAGTTTCAATAAGCTCAGC
>JAIYBD010000115.1 GCA_027488715.1 Bacteroidota bacterium
CTGCAAGGCTAGATGAATGGCAAGCTCGGGGGAAACCCTCAGACAAAATCCGGCTTACAGGGCCGGCCGACATTTTTAAAAAAAGGAGTGAAGTATGTCGAACATCCTCATTATTGACGATGAGCGTGCCATTCGGGCCGCATTGAAAGATTTATTGGAATTTGAGGGTTTTCAAGTTACGGAAGCCGAGGATGGACATGCCGGATTGGACGCGGCTAGGAAAAATCATTTTGACTTGGTATTATGCGATATCAAAATGCCTGGAATGGATGGTTTAGAGTGCCTAGCTCAATTGCAATCCATGTATCCCGATCTACCAGTCATCATGATCTCCGGACACGGAACCATGGAAACGGCCGTGGAAGCCACCCGATTAGGTGCATTCGACTTTCTCGTAAAACCACCGGACTTGAATCGTTTGCTCATTACCGTTCGCAATGCCTTGGATCGCGGACATTTAGCGGCGCAAACTAAAGTTCTCAAACAAAAAATTTCCAGAACCCAAGAAATCATCGGGGAATCGTCGGCCATCCAAAACATCAAATCCACCATCGATCGGGTGGCACCAACGGAAGCGAGGGTGCTCATCACCGGTGAAAATGGAACCGGAAAGGAATTGGTGGCCCGTTGGATTCACGACAAATCAAACCGAACCAAAGGTCCTTTGATTGAGGTGAATTGCGCAGCGATTCCATCGGAATTGATCGAGAGTGAACTCTTCGGACACGAAAAAGGAAGCTTCACTTCCGCCATCAAGCAACGTATTGGTTATTTCGAGCAAGCCAATGGCGGAACCTTGTTTCTGGACGAAATCGGCGATATGCCCTTGGCCGCTCAAGCCAAAGTTCTTCGTGCTCTCCAAGAAGGGAAAATCTCCCGAGTAGGCGGCGAAAAGGAAATCAAAGTCGACGTGCGCGTGATCGCCGCTACCAACAAAGACCTCGTGAGGGAAATTGAAGAAAAAAACTTCCGACTCGATTTATACCACCGACTTTCCGTTATCATCGTTCACGTTCCGGCCTTGGCCGACCGCAAAGACGATATTCCTATTTTGGCCGATAAGTTTCTTAAAGAGACCTGCGAGGAATACCATATTCCTCAAAAGCGATTTACCGTAAAAGCCTTGGAAGCGTTGAAAACCTTTCCTTGGTCGGGAAATATTCGTGAATTGAAAAACGTAGTAGAACGATTGGTTATTCTTTGTGGAGACGTGATTTCCGACGAAGAAGTCAATCAGTTCACTCGTCCTCTTGAGTTCGGTTCCATGAGCACCTTGGAAGCCATCATCAATAATTTTTCAGATTTACACGATTACAAAGATTTCGTTGAAAAGGAATTCATCGAGCGGAAATTGAAATCCAACCAATGGAACATCACCAAAACCGCTGAAGAAATTGGTATTCAACGAAGCCATCTCTACAATAAAATTGATAAATACGGATTTACCCGATGAGAAGATATTGCATTTTTTTGGGGTTACTTTTTGTAACCCTTTTTTCATTTGCTCAGAACAGCCAAGAAGTAGAAGTGGTTGTTCAAGGAGATACTTTGAGAGGGGTTTTGGATTTGCCCGCTGAGAAGGTCAAACAGGTCATTTTGTTGCTTCCCGGAAGCGGGCCAACCGACCGCGATGGGAACAATCCGCAAATGAAATCCAATGCCTATTTGCAACTCAGTGAAGAACTACAAAAGGGTGGGGTAGGAGTGCTTCGAATCGACAAAAGAGGCATTGGAAAATCGACCGTTAAAAATTTTAATGAGCGTTCGTTGCGATTTGAAACTTTTGTTTTAGATGCAATAGAATGGGCAAAATGGTTGAGATCATTGGGCTATGAGGTGATTATTGCCGGCCATTCTGAAGGGAGTACGATCGGTATTTTAGCCAGCCAAAAAGTGCCGGTGAAAGGATTCATTTCTTTGGCTGGACCCGGACGTTCGGCTGGTGAAATTCTTCAAGAACAAATCGGGAAACAGCCGAAAGAAATCCAGGAAATGGCGCTTCCCATTTTAGCCACCTTGAGAACAGGAACCCAAGTTTCCGATGTTCATCCGTTCATGATGAGCCTCTTCCGTCCCAGTGTTCAACCGTATTTGATTTCTTGGATGGCCGTAGATCCAGCCGAAGAAATTTCAAAATTATCCATGCCTGTTTTAGTACTTCAAGGCGATCGCGATTTACAAGTGAGGGTTGAAGATGCCAAAATTCTAGCAAATCGCTCTAAAAAATCGAAAATCGTGATTTTAAAAGGAGTGAATCACGTATTAAAAAAGACCGGGAAAGACCGGGAATCGAACATGAAATCCTATGCCGATCCCAGCCACCGAATCGATCCGAGCGTTGCTCGCGAAATTTTATCTTGGCTGGGCTAAATTCGTTAATTCTTTGTTTAAAGGCTTTCCCTTTTTTTGAAGTATTTTTGCTTCGGGAAATCCTGCTATGAGCGAAGAACAACAATCCAACCAACCCGAGAAAATTCACGATATCCCCGCCGTTTCGGGGTTATACGAAAATTGGTTTCTCGATTATGCCTCTTACGTTATTCTGGAACGTGCCGTTCCGGCTATTGAAGACGGTTTAAAGCCGGTACAAAGGCGCATTTTGCACTCCATGAAAGAAATGGATGATGGGCGTTTCCACAAGGTGGCGAACATCATTGGGCAAACCATGCAATACCATCCTCACGGAGATGCGGCCATCGGTGATGCCTTGGTGAATTTGGGCCAGAAAGAACTGATGATCGATTGCCAAGGAAACTGGGGCGATGTTCGCACCGGAGATTCGGCCGCCGCGCCTCGTTACATCGAGGCTCGGTTATCAAAATTTGCTTTGGAGGTCGGATTCAATGCGCAAACCACCCGTTGGCAATTGACCTACGATGGCCGTAAAAAGGAGCCCATAACGCTGCCCATGAAATTCCCACTTTTGCTTGCGCAAGGGGTTGAAGGGATTGCCGTGGGACTTTCCACCAAAATTCTTCCGCATAATTTTCAAGAGCTTTGCAAAGCATCCATCAAGGTGCTCAAAAAGCAATCCTTCGAGCTGTTTCCCGATTTTCAAACGGGCGGTTATGTCGATGTTTCTAACTACAACCAAGGTGGACGTGGAGGTAAAGTTCGTGTTCGTGCTCGAATTGAAGAGTTGGATAAGAAAACGCTCATCATCAAGGATATACCCTACAGTACCACAACTGATTCTTTAATTGATTCTATCCTAAAGGCCTCCGAAAAAGGAAAGGTGAAAATCAAGCAGGTGGTTGATAATACCGCCAAAGATGTGGAAGTGGTTGTTCATCTCCATCCTGGAGTTTCTACCGATCTCACCATCGATGCGCTGTATGCCTTTACCGATTGTGAGTTAAGCATTTCTCCCAACGCTTGCGTCATTGTGGATGAAAAGCCGCATTTCTTAACGGTAACCGATATCCTCAAGTATTGCACCCAACATACCTTGGATTTGTTGAAATGGGAGTTGGAAATCAAACTTTCCGAGCTGAAAGAAAAATTCCTTTTTTCATCGTTGGAGAAAATTTTCATCGAAAATCGCATTTACCGTGATATCGAAGAATGTACCACCTGGGAATCGGTGATTGAAACCATCGATCGAGGATTGGAGCCATTCAAAAAGCAATTTTACCGCGAGATTTCCGTCGAAGATATCGTTAAGTTGACGGAAATTAAGATCAAACGTATTTCTAAGTTTGATGCGTTCAAGGCCGATGAAATGATGCGCAATTTGGAGGAGCAAATGGTGGAAACCGAGCATCATTTGGCGAATATTGTCGATTACACCATTGCTTGGTACGAAAAGCTGTTGGAGAAGTACGGTAAAGGAAAAGAAAGAAAAACCGAGATTCGGGAGTTTGATACCATCAACATTACCCAAGTTGCGGTGGCCAACCAAAAACTTTACGTGAATCGGGCCGACGGATTCGTGGGTTACGGAATTAAAAAGGATGAATTCGTTGGGGATTGTTCCGACATCGACGATATCATCGTTTTTCGAAAAGATGGAAAGCTCATCGTTTCGCGGGTGGAAGAAAAGAAGTTTGTTGGAAAAGACATTCTTCATGTGGCCGTTTGGCGGAAAAACGACGAACGTCGTGCCTATAACTTGATCTACGTAGATGGCTCAACAGGAACGACTTACGCCAAGCGATTTAATGTGGTTGGAATTACCCGCGATAAAGAATACGATCTCACCAAAGGGTCGAAAGGAAGCAAAATTCTTTATCTAACCGATAATGCCAATTCGGAATCTGAGATTGTTAACGTCCAGCTTTCTAACTTGGCAAAAGCCAGAAAAAAGGTGTTCGATTTTGACTTTGCAGAAATTGCCATCAAAGGCCGAGGCTCGCAAGGGAATATTCTCACCAAACAGCCTCTTCGAAAGATTCAATTTAAAGAAAAAGGGCGCTCCTCCATTGGTGGCGTTAAAGTTTGGTTTGAAGAGAATGTGGGTCGTTTGAACAAAGACGGACGTGGTC